>CANHJD010000007.1 GCA_947461145.1 Bacteriovoracaceae bacterium | reverse complement strand
TCTGAAAATCTTTTCCCGTAGAGAACACTGACAATGAGATCACGATTTTTATTATCGTAACTGGCCGTCACACCCATCTCTCTTACGTCCCAACCACCGGCCGGTTTTGCTCCGACAGTTCCTTCAGTGGTATTCTTGTCATTATAACTTGAAAGTTTTGCCCAATAAGGTGTGAGCCCAAAGTTGCCAATTTTCATTTCGGCTTGAACACCATCATACATAGTAAAGAATCGATCCCAAGCATCACTGCCATTATCGAATACAATTCCAAGACCATAGTGTTTGCTCATGCGTCCCAATTTAACAAGAGCGGTATCAGCGTAAAGCTCCATGTACATTTGATTAACATTAAGTGTACTTCTCTGAGCTGGAGTGGTGAAAAAATAGGAATTATTGCCAGAGGCATCTTGGTTATTTGCAGAGTTATCACCCGCAAATCCTCCACGCGTGTGGCCAGTAGAAAGTTCACCTTTCAAAGTCACGCCATCATTGACGATGATTTGTGGATTAAGCTTGAAAATGTAAGTTTGAAAATTGGCATCACAGTCTCCTGAAATACCTTGAGTTCCGTTTTTGTCATTAAGATCTTTAACGACATTATCCTGTGTGCGACAGGTGTTGTTTATCAAATGACTATCAACTCCAAAAACCCCGGACCAATCAATCGGAAGGGCCAAGGCAGAATTGATGCTTAGAGTAGAAATAAAAAGACTAGAAATTAAACGAAACCTTCTAACGGTCACAGAAGCTCCCTGGTAGAACAAAATATAATCTCAAAACTTTATAAAATCCCTCGGGATGTGGAAAGCCCGTAGTTAAAAAAGAGAGAAATGATTAACTGAGAGACTTGCAAAAAGAGTCGGTGTAAATTATGATCATTGGACGTTTAAAAGACCTTTTGTAGGGGTGTCGACAAGTGGTAAGTCAGCAGATTTTGATTCTGCCATGCGCAGGTTCGAACCCTGCCACCCCTACCACCTTTTATCTTTAGGAGTTAAGAGTGAGACGAATCGTTCTAGTCTCTGGTACCTCAAATCCTACTCTTTCCAAGAAAATCTCTGAATTCTTAGATGTTCCTCTCGTAAATCCTCAGCTCAGACGTTTTGCCAACGGCGAAGTTTACTGTGAAATTGAAAAAAATGTTCGTGGTGCCGATGTGTTTGTTATTCAATCCACCTGTGCTCCAGTGAATGAAAATTTGATGGAGCTTTTGATCATTATTGATGCACTAAAGCGTGCCTCTGCGAACTCTATTACGGCCGTCATGCCGCATTATGGTTATTCCCGCCAAGATCGAAAAAGTGCACCAAGAACTCCCATTACGGCGAAACTTGTTGCTGATATGTTGACTGTTGCAGGTGCCTCTCGCGTTGTGACGATGGATCTCCATGCGGGACAGATTCAGGGCTTTTTTAACATTCCATTTGATAATATTTTTGCCTCTCCTGTTCTTCTTGAGTACATCACTAAAAATTTAAACCGTGAAAACCTCATTTGTATTTCACCGGATGCAGGTGGTGTAGAGCGGGTCCGTCACTTTGCTAAAAAGCTTTCAACAGAATTAGCACTTATAGACAAACGCAGAACTGGGCCTAATGTAGCTGAAGCCATGAATGTCATTGGTGATGTTAAGGGTAAAGATTGTATCATTATAGATGATATGATTGATACTGCCGGCACTCTTGTTCAAGCGGCAAATGCTCTTAAAAAGAATGGCGCCAATCGTATTTACGCAGCAGCAACCCATCCCGTATTTTCTCATCCTGCCATTGTAAGGCTTGCTGAATGTGAGGCCTTAGAACAGGTGATTGTGACTGATACCATCCCACTGAGTGAAGAAGGTAGAAAAGTCGATAAAATTAAAGTCATTTCAACTGCAGATATTTTGGCCAAGGCCATCCATCGAACATTTAATCATGATTCGGTAAGTTCCTTATTCATATAATATGTTCCAATTAGTTGTTGGCGTCGGAAATCCAGGTCCAGATTATGAAAATACAAAGCATAATGTTGCGTGGATGCTTTTAGATGAATCACCGGCCTTTCGCTCGAGTGTATGGAAAGCAAAGTTTAAAGGTCTTTATGCTGAGGGCTCGCACAAAGGGCATAAATTTTATGGCCTAAAGCCTCAGACTTTTATGAATTTATCCGGTGAATCTGTTCAGCCGATGGCCGCATTCTTTAAAATTGAGCCATCAAAAATTCTTGTTATTCATGATGAACTCGATATCCCCTTTGGCCAAGTCCACTTCAAAATGGGTGGAGGGCTCGCCGGCCACAATGGCCTAAAGTCCATTGCGGCTTGCCTTGGAACGGATCAATTTGCCAGAATGAGGGTTGGAATTGGGCGTCCAGTACATGGATCCGTGGCCAATTGGGTACTTAGCCCTTTCTCAAAAGAAGAACAGCTTCAGTTACCGCTTTTGATTGAAAAATTACATGACCCGATGCTTTCCTGTGTGGTAGAGGGATTAGGTAAAGTCGGTATTTATAATAAAAAGAATCTTTTAGCTTAGGAGTAATTATGGGTATGAATTGTGGAATTGTTGGATTACCAAATGTTGGTAAATCAACCATCTTCTCGGCCCTGACTTCAGCACCAGCTGAAGCAGCAAACTATCCATTTTGCACCATTGAGCCAAATGTTGGCGTTGTCCATGTTCCAGATGAGCGTTTAGAGAAAATTGCTAAAATTGTTGGACCAGAAAAAGTAATTCCAGCTATCACAGAGTTCGTTGATATTGCTGGTCTCGTGAAAGGAGCCTCTAAAGGCGAGGGGTTAGGAAATCAATTCTTAGGCCATATCCGTCAAGTTGGAGCAATCTGTCATGTTGTTCGTTGTTTTGATGACAGTGATATAATTCACGTTGCAGGTAAAGTTGATCCTGTTTCAGATATTGAAGTGATTAATATCGAGCTGGCCCTTGCTGATCTTGAATCTGTAACAAAAAGAATCCAAACTCTTGATAAATATCTCAAGTCACAGGATAAAAAAGTTCAAGAAAAAGCAAAAATTTCAAAACCCATTCTTGAAAGATTAGTGAAGACTTTAGAAGAAGGTCTGCCTGCGAGATCATTAAATCTTGATGCGGATGAAATTGAAGCCATCTCTGATATTCATCTCATTACTATGAAAAAGATGCTTTATGTTTGTAATGTAGATGAGGCCAATATTCTTGAAGAAAATGAATATGTAAAAAAAGTTCGTGAGATTGCTGCCAAAGAAGGCTCAAAGGTCATAACAATTTGTGGAAAAATTGAATCAGAAATTGCTGCTCTTGAATCAAAAGAGGAAAAAGAAGCATTTTTAAAAGACATTGGCATTGAAGAATCTGGTCTTTCGAAAATGATTCGAGCTGGTTATGAAATGCTTGATATGTACACCTACTTTACAGCAGGGGTTAAAGAAGTAAGAGCGTGGACTTTTCCTAAAGGTGCAAAGGCCCCTCAGGCCGCGGGTGTTATTCACTCAGATTTTGAAAGAGGTTTCATCAAAGCTGAAGTTTACCATTGCAACGACTTATTCAACCTCGGTTCAGAATCAAAAGTTAAAGAAGCTGGAAAATTTCGTATGGAAGGAAAAGAATACGAAGTTAAAGACGGTGATGTCATTCACTTCAAATTCAACGTTTAAAACCAAGTTTCACATCAAAAATCTTATTGGGCTCACTGGTATCAGTGAGCTCACTTTTTCCTTCAAGTAATTTGTAGAAGAATATATTTCTAAAAATTAATTTTACATAATTACGAGTTTCTAAAAATGGAATAGCCTCAATATTTTTTAAAATTGTTTCATCTGAATCAAAATGCGAAACCTTCCAACGATCAACTCTTGATTCACCAGCATTGTAAGCAGCTAAGACATACACAAGGTTACCTTCGTAGCGATTCATTAAATTATTAAGGTATTTGGTTCCTAATTCTATATTGGTCTTTGGATCAATTAAATGTTTATCTCTTACTGATCTCTTCATACGTTTTGCAGTGGTTGGCATAATTTGCATTAAGCCTCGAGCACCTACGCGTGAGCGAGCAAGTGGATTAAAAACAGATTCCTGACGAATGAGTGAAAGGACGACAATTGGATCAAGTTTGTCTTTCTTGATCGTCATGACTAAATCCTTAATGTAAGGCATTGGATAAAGTTGTTCTAATAATTGTCTCTGGAAGAAAACTTCTTTTTTTTCTAAAACTTCGTAGAGATATTTAAAAGAGGAGAGATAATTCTTAGATTCAAGTAGGATCTTGGCGTTTATAAGATGTAGGTCTGATCTAACCTCAAGTTGCTTCTGGGTGGGCAAAGTCACAATAAACGAAGGCATACTGTGATTTTTTAACCGCTTAAGTTCAATACGCATTAATTTTTGAGAATCAATTTTTGCCCATGCCTTAAGTCTTATTAATGAGGAGAGGTAGTCCTGATCAATGGACTTAGGATCAAAAGAAATAGGCTGGTTTTTTTGGTTAGAGCTTGAAATATAAAACTTAACCGAATCAGAGCCTGGCTTAATATGTTGAACTCTCTTAACGCCCATGATGGCATAAAAACTTAATGGGCTATTTTTGATAATATCTTCATAATATTTCAAGGCTTCATTGGTCTCTTTAAGCTCCTCGTAAAGATGGCCTATCCAGAATTTGAGTTTTGGATCCATGACCTTTGCTTTTGCACCAACAAGATCATATTTTTTAGCTAGAGAAAGGGCCTCTTCGTATTTTCCTTTCGAAAGATAGGTCCAAAGATAAAAGAAAAGGGCATCTTCGTAGATCTCCTTATTATTCTTTTTTACGATGTATTTAAAAATATCTCGTGCTAGGTCATCAAATTTTGCTCTAAAGACGGCCTTGGCAAAATCATTTAATCGAGAAAGACACATCCCTACGGGTAGATGATCCTGGTTGAGTTCAAGGTAATTTTTGAGAAAACTTAAATGCTCCTTAACTCTCTCAGCAGATGGTTCATTATCAAGGGCCTTGTAGCTTTGCTCAATTAGTTTTCCATATTCAGCATAAAAAATATTTTTAGGTTGAACCAAATTAAAACCTTTATCTTGTATGAGTTTTGTAATTTGTTCATTGATTAAAATATCTTGAAGTACTTCCTGAGAGGGGACAATCTCATGTTGAACACTATAAGCCGTTACTTCTTGAGATAGTTTTTTTAGAATTTCAGGCCTAGTTGCCATTGATTGCATGAAAAATGAAAAATTCTTTTTATTTTTTTTTGTAAGATAGAATTTTAAATTTTGTTTTATAAATTCTGTAGCTTCATCAGTAATAATATTGGTTTTCTCAATTTGGCGAGAAATAGATTCGAGAGCTCTTTCTCGACAAAGATTTCCTGCCATCCTAAAAAGAATTCTCTCCAGAATATGATCTTCTTTTTTTTGAGAATACTGGGAACAAAATTGAATTAAAGCAGAGGCATCTGTTTTATTAATAATCTCTTTAATCGATTCAAGCCAAGGAATAAAAGGCTGGAAATGTTTTGACTTAGAAGTTTCATTCTGAACTTTTTTCAGAATGTCTTTATTTACATAACCTTTTTGAATTAGCTTCATAAGACTGATGATATTTTCACCAGTAATATGGTCTGAGCGAGTAAGTGTTAAGGTAGAAGATGTTAGAAATTCTTCATATGTTTGAATCTGCCCATTTGATTGTGCCTGTGAATTAAAAATGAATAGGAAGAATAAAAAGAAGAACTTCATGGCCTCATGTCTTAGTCTCCCTCATGGAAACTAGGTATTAGTATAGCAAATTTGGGAAAATTATCACGTAATTAAAGTGAGTTTTTGTAGCGAGATGAAATCTCTGAAAGGCGACGAGAAATTTCATTTATAACTGGTTTTTTATCATCGGGCACAACAGGAGATAAATTCTGCAGAAATGCTTCAACCTCTTTTAGATACTCAAAATCGTTCTCTTGATTTTGGGCTACGCTTTCAAGGAATAAACTAACTTCCTCAGCTACATCATGAAAATGGTCACCATTTCTAAACACGATAGGCCCTATAGGAGCTCCCTGTCGGATGCTCGAGAGATGGATTTTTAATTTATGCATTGGTCCAGCAATTTTGTGAGTGACAAAAATAAACATCACAAAAACCATTGTAATGAACACCAACTGAATGATTCCTAAAAAAACGAGCAAATTTGACTCGGCCAATTTGAGGTTAGTATTTGCTTCGGGAAAACGCTCCATCAATTCTTTGAAAAAATCCATAAGAATAATGGGATAGATAAGACTCGAAATAAAAATAATTGAACAGACAATAAGACTGAAGCCTAATTGGAAACCCGGATTCACTAAAAAGATCGATCGTTTATAAAATGCCAAATTTTTATTCCTATTCAAGGTTATGCAAGAATCATAAAATGTTCTTGAAGTTTCTACTAGATAGAAAATTTGGACATCATTTATTAAACAAGATAACTCAACTATTAAGGGCAAAAATGTTAGAAGAAATAATTAAGCGTTTAAATCTACTTATAAATCCCGTTACAGGAAAAACATTTGAGCAAGAGAATCGCTGGAAGCACATAGCGATGGAGGGTGATAAGCTTGTCGCTGAATATATGCGTGACGGGATTTCTCCTTCAGAAAAAAGAGAAATCGAGCAAAAAATTGCTGAATCTCTTAATGACCTGATAATTGCTGATAAAATTATGATCAAAACGGTCTCCACTCAGTCTCAGGACGTTTTTAAGGCACTTGATAATAACAAAAGTTCACCGAGTCCTTCACCTGCTACTGAACCTGCTCAGATAAAAGCCGGACACGGAACTATTGATAAGAAAAAATCTGTTCCAGGGGTAGGGAAAATCATTGCCATAGGATCTGGTAAAGGTGGTGTTGGTAAATCAACTTTTACTGCCAACCTTGCTCTAACTCTCTCAAAGTCAGGAAAAAAAGTTGGTATTATTGATGCGGACATATATGGGCCTTCTCTTCCAATGATTTTTGGAAAACGCGATGAGAAGCCAAGATCTAATGCTGATAAAAAAATAATACCGGTTGAATCATTTGGTATTAAATTTATGAGTTTTGGATTTTTTATCAATGAGCAAGACCCAGTCATTTGGAGAGGTCCGATGCTTGGTGGTGTATTAAATCAATTTTTATTTGATGTTGATTGGACTGGATTAGATTATCTCTTAATTGATCTTCCTCCAGGAACTGGTGATATTCAACTTTCAATGATTCAAAATGCCCATGTTGATGGCGCCATTGTTATTTCTACTCCTCAGGACATAGCTCTTTTAGATGCAAAAAAGGGCGCAGAAATGTTTAAAAAATTAAATCTCCCTATTATTGGAATGGTTGAAAATATGAGCTCTTTTGTTTGCCATCAATGTGGAACAGAGCATTTCATTTTCGGAGAGGGTGGTGTTAAGAAAGCTGTGGAGATTATGGGGCTCAATTTTTTAGGAAAAATTCCTTTAGAAATAGAGCTCAGAACTGGCTCTGATAAAGGTGAGCCTTATATGGCTCAGGAAAAATTTAGCACCCGTCCAGTTTGGAATGCCTTCATGAGTGTCGCAGAACAAGTAGAAAATTTCTTTGTTCCTGCTCCTAATCCCTCTCAGGTAAAAAATGGATTTTTTGGTAAAATCTTGGGATTAAATAAATAATGGAGAACACATCTAAAATACTTGGCACTATTGAAGAGCAGATGGCGGTAGAATTTACTGGAAAAGTAAATATCCTCTCAACATTTAATCGCCAGTTTTTGGGCCATATACTTTTTCGAAATGGAGAAATCTTTCAAGTTGTTTTTCAAAACTTCAAAGGAATTAAGGCGTTCTATCAACTGATTATTCAGGAATATTCTCTTAATTCATTTGATTATGTTGTTGAGCCAGAAGTTGTCGATGAGTCAGAGAGGCAGATTCATTACCCCTATGGGGTGATGAAAAATAAGATGGCCGATGTAATAAAGCATTACAGTGAATCCCTAAAGCTAAGACCTCCAGAGAACGTGAAGATTCTTATTGATGCAGAGTTTATGACTGACATCATGCCGGTAACACCGGAGGAGTTTCAAGTCTTGGAAACCTTGGCAGAATGGAACCGACCTTTTGACATCTATCAGCATTGCAGGCTCTTAGATCATGAAATTACAGGCGCTCTTGTAAGTCTGCGCAAAAAAAATGCCTTAAAGATAGTAGGAACAAGAAATTAGGCCGATGACAGTAGAGGAAAAAGAGGTAAAATGATCCAAAATTTTATCCAGGGGTCTATATGAAATCTCAAAAACACAATCAGGGTGAATTGAAAGAGATTAAAGTTAAAATTGAAAAGGACGTTGTCGAAGATTTTGAAAAAATGGTTAAAAACACGAATTTTACGATAGATGAGTTAGTTGTCATCGCTCTTAAAAGATTTCGATCATCCCATGCCGACTATTTAAAACAAGTTCCAATGACTGAATAATTGAAGGCTCCGAAAGGAGCTTTTTTTTTGTTCTTTTCCCTCAAATTGACTAAATTTTTGACACTTTTTAAGAAATTCATCACTTATTATATATTTTTTATACAAAATCCGAGGATTAACCGTATCAAAATTGGCACTCCCTTTGCTGAATACTAAGAAAAGCTTAGGGGTAATTTATGAAATGGTCACAAAACTCAAAACAGATAGCTGCGGGATTTGCCATTGGATTTATGGTGGTCACAGGCACTTATAATGCTGTGGTTATAAATTCAGAATCAGGTATCACCGGATCTGAGGTGAAGTTTGCTAAAAGACTTGATGAAGTCTATGGCGTGGTGGTTTCTAAGCGTGAAGTTGCAGCATCCTTGAATTGGCAGAAATTATCAGTCAATCAGGCAGCTGCTTATAAGGCGAATCAAGTAGATCGCAATTTACAATCCGGAGACACCTCTTCATCTTCAAATGAAGTTGTGCAGGTCTCACAAGCGGCAGTGACAGAAGCATTAAATTTGAATTTAACTGAAGTAATAAATCCCAAAAAATGGCAACAAGGTTTAAATAGCTCCCAATTCAATGGAAATCTAGCAACTAATAATGGAGTTATTGAAAGCTTATCCGTATCACTTCCTAATGGTGAGGGAATCTCTGTTTCTTTTTCAGAAATGACAGGGAACGTGTTTGAATATGATTTTGAAGGTGAGCTCTATAGTGGGATGATGTATCAGAATGGAGAAAATTCCTATTCAGTCTCTCTGACAAATGGCCCACTTGAAGGAACTCGACTGACATTTGTTGGTGAAGTATCAGTTGAACAAGAACAACAAATTCAACAATCTCAAATGACATTAGCGGAAAATACAGAAGCCGCCCAAGGACAGGAACAAGTAGCGGAAGTTGTTGAAACGGATAATGAGCCGGTTGAGAATCAGATGAGTCAGCCAGAAAACTTTGCGAATCAAGATATGATCGCACAGGAACAAGGGATGATGGAGCAAGGTGAAGAGCAAGCCCAGACATTTAATTTTGAACAAACTCAGGCTATGTAAGAAATCTATAAAACAAAATAAAAAAAGCCGGGCAACGCCGGCTTTTTTTATTTTAGGTATTATTTACCAAGAAGCTTTTTAAATTCCTCAGTCATAATAGGCACTATTGTGAATAGATCACCAACAATACCGTAATCAGCTTTTGTAAAAATAGGAGCATCAGGGTCTGTATTAATTGCGACGATAACCTTTGAAGTTCTCATTCCGGCCAAGTGTTGAATGGCACCAGAAACACCACAAGCAATATAAAGAGATGGAGCCACTGTCTTACCAGTTTGACCAACCTGCATCGCATGTGGAGCAAATCCTGAATCGACTGCAGCACGACTTGCACCTACAGTCGCACCGATAACATCTGCCATGTCATTGAGGATTTTAAAGTTTTCAGCATTTTTCATCGCACGTCCGCCAGTGACAATAATGTTGGCTTCAGTAAGATCCACTTTTGTTGATGCTGCTTTAATAATTTCTTTAATGGCGGCGCGAATTTCACCCGCATTTGCATTAACATCAGCAACAGCCCCAGCACCAGCGGTTGGATTTTCAGTCATACCAAGTGCATTGGGACGGATTGAAACAAAGTGTGGCTTTGGTCCAGTAACTTCTACTTTAGCGAGGCACTTACCAGCGAACAAAGGACGAGTTCCTGCAAAGGCTCCGCCATCCATCGTAAAATTGACAACGTCAGAAGCCAGTCCTGCATTGAACTTGGTTGCAAGCCTAGGAAGTAAATCTTTACCCATAGAGGTTGCACCAGCAAAGACATAGTCATAGCTTTTTGACTTGATGAAATCGGCTAGAGCGTTGGCATACCCTTCAGGAGAGTATTTATCAAGGTTTCCACCTTTAAGTTTGTGAACATTCTGAGCACCAAATTTTGCCAGTGTTGCTACTTGGTCAGCAGCTATATCACCGATAACAGCAACATCAGCAGATTGGCCTGCAAGCTTGCCAAGAATTTCTAAAGTTACTGGCTTAACATGACCATCATGAAGCTCAGTAAAAACTAATACGTTTGCCATATATTCATCCTTTCAAAAATAATTAAAGTATTTTTGCCTCTGTACGTAGAAGGCCTACAACTTGGTTAACTACATCTTTTTGTTTTGCTGCATCTGTGGCATCAAATTTCTTTCCAGGTGGCTTTTCAGGAGGGAGTCTGAAGCCAGAGTACTTAACTCGTCTGTCACCATCAGACACTCCAACATCAGATAAAGAAAGCTGGGCCATTGGCTTTTTCTTTGCCTTCATAATTCCTGGCAGTGAAGCATATCGAGGTGTATTTAGACCCTTATTACAGGCCAGAACAACCGGAGTGTTAACTTCATAAACTTCTAAAGCTCCACCCTCAACTTCTCTTTTTACTTTAATAGCTGTCCCAGAAAGTTCAAAACCCACGATAACTGATACAGACGGAAGTCCGAACATTTCAGCAAGGATTTGTGGAACTTGAAGACAATCATCATCAATGGCCTGTTTACCAGAAAGGATTAAGTCAGGCTTTTTACCAGTCTTTTCAATCGCACCTTTAAGGGCCTTCGCGATTGAATAAGAATCAAGATTATCTGCAGCTTCAACCAAAGAAGCCTCATCAGCACCCATCGCCATCGCCGTACGAAGGGCTTCAGTGTCTTTAACCGAGCCAACGCGAACGACTGTTACGTTTGCTGCCGGGTTTGATTGTTTAATGAGAAGTGCTTGCTCAACAGCGAATTCATCATAAGGATTCATAATCCACTTTATAGAGGCCGTTTCAATGAAACTTCCATCACCAGTTGGAGTGATTTTAGTTTCTGTGTCTGGAACTTGCTTCACGCACACAAAAATATTCATAGTATCTCCTTTAGATCTAGAAAAATTATTTTAAAAGTTCTCGTGCCATCACAAGACGCTGAATCTGAGATGTCCCTTCGTAAATTTGGATGAGCTTTGCATCTCGCATAAGTTTCTCAACAGGGTACTCTTTGGAATAACCATAGCCCCCATAAATTTGTACTGCATCGGTTGTAATTTGCATACAGGAGTCAGAGGCAAAAGCTTTTGCGTAAGAGGCGATTTCGGTATTTCTTATTCCTTGATCGCATAACCATGCTGCTTTGTAGGTCAGCAGTCTTGCCGCTTCAATTTTCATTCCCATTTCTGCAATCATAAATTGAATGGCCTGGTGTTTTGCCAGAGGGACACCAAATTGTGTTCTTTCCTTTGAATATTGAACCGAGAGATCCATCGCTCTTTGGGCCCCCCCAAGAGCAGACGAAGCAACTAAGGGACGCGAGTGATCAAGTGTACTCATTGCAATAGCCCAACCCTCTCCAGGATTTCCGAGCATATTTTCTTTTGGAACTTTCACGTTATTGAATCTCACACCTCTGGTGTCAGAAGCGCGATGACCCATTTTATCTTCTTTCTTCCCAATCTCCACACCTGGGGTTTTTGGATCCACAACCACAGCAGAGATACCTTTATGTTTTAAATTTTGATCAATTGTTCCATAGACAACAAAAAGATCTGCATGTCCGGCATTGGTGATCCACATTTTTTCACCATTAACAATCCAATGATCCCCGCCATCTTTTATTTGTGTCTTTATTCCACCTGCATCTGAGCCGTTACCAGGTTCAGTCAAACAGAAGGAAGCTATTTTAAATTCTTGTGTGAAGGGAGTAAGAAATTTTTTCTTTTGCTCATCAGTTCCGCCAATGACGATAGGAAGAAGAGCAAGATCATTTGCCATGAATGCCGTATTCATTCCCATACAACCATAAGCAAGAGCTTCGCCAATAATGATTCCGTCAACAGAGCTAAAACCTGCCCCGCCGTATTCTGCAGGAATACAAGTATTGATGAGCCCCAGTTCCCAAGCTTTTTTAAAAATATCAGTAGGGAATGTTCCATGCTCATCGTACTCCTGAGCAAGCGGAATCATTTCGTTACGAGCAAATTTGAGAGCAAGTTCTCGGATCTCTCGTTGTTCCGTTGAAAGAGAAAAGTCCATAATCTAATCCTTGATTAATGCTAGACCGGGTATGCTTCCACTTGGAAAGACTTAGGAATTGTAAAACATTTTTCAATTGTTTTAAAGAACGGTAACTCTTGTAGTGGTCTAATGACGAAACTTCGTTCAGGCCAGCGAGGGTGAGGAATTGACACAAGTTTTGTGTGATGCGTTTCCATTCCCCAAAAAATAATATCCATATCTATCGTTCTGGGCCCGCGGGAGATATCTCTGGTTCTTCCGAGGGATTTTTCTGTTTCTAGCAGCCATTTCATCACATCATCTGGAGATAGATTTGGGATTTTAAATTCAAGAACCTGATTAAAAAAATCAGGCTGGTTTATATAATCTACTGCTGCGGACCGATAAACTCGACTTGCAGCAACAAGATCAAATTTTTTTGCCAAGATCAACTTAGCTTCTTGGAGATTTTCAATTGGTTGATCAAGATTAGAGCCTGTGGCTATTATTAAAGACATTATTTTATTTTATTTTCGTCCAGGGGTTTTTCTAATTTAACCTCAGGATAATTATCCAGAACGGAAGGTAATTTTTGAGATTCTGGTGCTACTGGGAATCCTTTGACTCCGCAAGAATTGAGAAAAAGTAAAATGATGAGATGATAAAATTTAGAATTCAATTGAAAATCCTACGTTCATAATGTCTGAACCAAGATCAGCTTTTATAAACCAACCTGGGACTAGTCTTCGTAAAAATGTCACTCCGAACACTGGTCCTGATTTCTTTAATTGATTGATGACGTCTAATTCCTCTTGGTTCTGGCTGGCACTCAGACCTTTGCCAGCATCTGGACTAGAGATTGTATAATTTTGAAACCCAAGATAGGGCATAAAGAAAGTGTAAGCCGGGCCTTTAAAATTATACTTAATCCTTGCTACAACTTGGTTTACTAATGTTTGCGTTTCATCAGATGGATAATTGTCTAGAAGCGCCCTTCCGTAAACTCCTTCAATGAAATAGTTATCAGTAAATTGGTAGGCCCAAGAAAGTCCAAACATAGGTTGTTTCATTTTGCCGCCCCTAGATTTGACCTCATTGGCCTCAAAGTATGCCCCTGAAAGTGAAACGAGGTTATCTGGCTTTATATTGCGTGCTTTGCCTTCATCAACATTACCTAATTCATCTTCAGAAATGACTTCACCAGAGAAAAGATCCTCTTCAGACTTGATTCTTGTATTGGCAGTTTCTTCAACTTTTTTCTCCTGCTTTTTACCAAAAGCAGAGTCGTCACCTTTAACAATTTGAACTTCCTGATCCCTTCTGAGGCGAGACCACTGAGCAAGTGAGTAGATTTTGAGAATTTTTATACCAACTTGCTCCTGATGTGTTTTAACAACAAGAGCGCGAGCTGCTAGATTCTCTCCAACCGCTAGAGACACAAAATCTCCCGCGCCAAGTTGTTGGTTATTATTTGTAAGAATAAATATTTTTTTTGAACTAGAAATAATTTTTATTGTCTCAGCGAAAGTGTTTGAGTTTGAGCTCGTAGAAAGACTCAGGTTCGCATCATCTACAAGGGACTGGGCCCATAGGTAATTGGATAATCCAATACATAGAAGTAGATAAATAATTTTAAGTGCTAATAATTTCATCTCCTAATTATTCTAAGGAATTAACGCAACAACTTCAATCAAGAGGAATAAAATAAAAATTTGATCAATTGAGTCAAGATTTGTGGCATCATTCATATTAACATTTACCTATGCAAATTCAGGAGATTCAAATGTCAGATATGGCCTATCAGCGCCTCAGTAGTGCGAGTAACCCTATGTTTGTGGTTGTGGCCGGCAATATTGGAAGCGGAAAGACAACCTTAACCAAAAAACTTTCCGAGCGCTTAGGCTGGAAGCCGCATTTTGAGTCGGTTCAGGACAACCCATATCTTGCAGATTTTTACGCTGATATGGACCGTTGGTCTTTTCCCCTTCAGGTCTATTTTCTTACTCATCGATTTAATACACATAAAGTGATTGAGAACGCTCCCGCTTCAAGTGTTCAGGACCGCTCAATTTATGAAGATGCAAATATTTTTGCCCGATCATTATTTGACCAAGGCAAACTAGATGCTCGTGATTATGAAAATTACCGCACACTTTATGAATCGATGATTCAATATTTAAATCCACCAACTCTTATGATTTTTCTCAAAAGATCTGTACCTAAGCTTCAAGAAAGAATTAAGCAAAGAGGCCGTGATTATGAGCAGGCGATTCCTGTTGATTACCTGACAAGCCTTAACAATTATTACGATGATTGGTATGCCAACTATAATTTAGGTAAATCACTTATTGTCGACACAGATGAGTTAGATTTTCTAGACAATGAAGAGCATTTTGATCGATTAGTTAAGCGTATCTGGGATTCAATTGACCAAAAAGATATGTTTTTTTATTTTTAAGTAGTTAGCAATTTTTTCCATCTCCCCTGAAAATAAAGTTATAATACACTTTATCTACGTGTCATTATCAGGGAGTGATTATGAAGCTAATACCATGGTTGGTAGTTTTAAGCATAGGCCTAGTCGGTTGTTCCGGTCCAAAATCCGCACAATCTGTTGATCAAGAAACACCTCAAGTTGAATTATCAGATTCTGATGAATTTGTAGAAAATCCAACTGAAACTCCATCTACGGAGCCAACTGAAGCAGTAACTTCAGTCGAAGACTCTTCTGCAACAGAAGCAGCCCCAGTTGAAGCGACCATTGTAGATGATAGCTCACCTGAAATTTCTCAAGAAGCAAGTCCAGTAGAAATTACTGAGGGCGCAGCGGGTGGATCAGAAAAATCCTATCAAGTTCAGAAAAATGAAACACTCATGATGATTGCATTCAAGCTGTATGGCGATTACGGAAAATGGAAAGAAATTGCAAATTACAATCGTGAATCTCTGAAAGGGAATACATCTGTTAAAGAGGGTATGACTTTAAAATACATCGCCCCAGCACAAGAATTTGTATGGAATCCAGAAGGACTTCCTTACTTGATCAGAACTGGCGACACTTTAGGGACTATTTCTTCAACAGTTTATCAGACACCTAAAAAATGGAAGATGCTTTGGGAAAATAACCGACCACTAATCAAAGATCCTAATAAAATATTTGCGGGATTTACTCTTTACTACCTAGAAAATGGCCGCGACGTCGCTACAGCTGAACTCTAAATTTAAGTTTTCCCTGACTATAATAAAACCCCTGCCTAGTGCGGGGGTTTTATGTTTTTTAATATGTTTATTAATGAATTCTTGCTCGAGTTTTAAAATACCAACTAGGGCCAAAAAAAATTCCCTCGTCTCTGGATATAAAGTGATGTCAGCAAAAGATTTTGAAGATCACTATGCTGACTTAAAAAAATCTTTTTTAAATAATCCAGAAATAAAAATAATCAAACTAGAACTTTCGGCAGCAAATTACCTCGAATCATTGATGGAAGAAATTCTAAATGGGAACGAGAATATTTTTAAAAAAAATAAAAGTGCAAAAGTAACAATTTTAAATACCGAGACACCTCTACATTTTTCACTTCCAAAGGGCGAAGTATTTCTTTCAAAAGGGTTAATCACAAAATATTTAAAAAATGAAAGCATGCTTGCCTGTGTGTTAACGTTTGAACTCGTGAAAAGTGAAAAATTGCTTTATCCAAAGCAGACAGTCATTCCAACTGGATATATCCCACTTGAAAAGCTCTTATTTCTAAATAGGCTTAACCTAGAAGAGCAACTGGAAGTGCATAAATGGGCACATCATATAATTGTAAGAAGCGGCTTTGACGGAGAGTACTATCTTTCATGGCTTCAAGCACAAAACAGAAATACAGCGGACTTTATTCTTCAAGTGGGTGATCCGAATCAAATCACAAGAGAAGAATCTTTGTTTAAAGCTTTTCTAATTAAAACTACTCAAGAGGACAAAGTAGTTTCAAAAAAGAATTCATCAAAAAGTTTTTACTCATTTATAAATCGTATACGGGATGTATTATGAAACCAGAGCAATCAGAAAGATTTTTTATCGAGGAATTATTTAATAAAACCCAAGATAAAAATATTCTCAACACCGAAGAACTGGAAGAAGTAGATAAGCTCACGGGTGATGCATCTACGAGAAGATACTATAGAATTTTCACGAACAAAGACAGCTATGTTGTTTGCTTAGACAACGCTTTTGATGAAGAAATTGAAAAGCATCCATTTTTAAGCGTTCAGCAATTTTTTCAAAAAAATAATATCAGAGTTCCTGGAATTCTCGATCACAACCTATCAAGAGGTTATTTATTAGAGGAAGATTTAGGCAATGAGACCCTCTTGCACCATATATCTGGAATCAGAAGCTCTGATGAAGAATTTAAAATATACAAGACGATAGTTGATCAGCTGCTTGAGTTGCATAGGATTCCTGCTTCATCCGTAACGAATCAAAATTTATTTCAATTAAAGTTTGATCACACCAAGCTCATGGATGAAACAAAATTTACATTTAAATACTTTTTTAATTTCTTTAATAAATGCCATGATGAGGTTTTGATAAAGGACTTAGAGAACCTCTTTGATCCAATCATGAAACGCCTTTCGACTCAGAAAATGGTAATCACTCATCGTGATTTTCATTCTCGAAATATCATGGTTAAAAATGGACAGTTTGTTTTTATCGACTTTCAGGATGCCCGTTGGGGTATTCCTCAGTACGACCTCGTATCATTGCTAGAGGATTGCTACTACGATTTGAAAGAGGAAAATAGAACGAGGTTGAAGCGTTATTATTATGAAAGTCTAGATCAGTCGATTCATGGTCAAAAAAGTTATGATGAATTTGAAGCACTTTACCAGGACATGACTATTCAGCGAGTTTTTAAGGCGGTGGGAAGTTTCTGTTATATCTACAACTGGCGAAAAGATGACAGATATTTAAAATATATAGGCTTTGCAATGGAAAAGATAAGAAGAGTGATGATGGATAATCCACGTTATGCTGATTTAAAAACAAAACTCTTCCAAAATTATTATGCAAATTGATTATTGTTTAATTCTGGCTGCAGGCTTCGGAACGAGAATGGGCTCTATTGGTAAAAAATTACCCAAAGTTTTATGGCCAGTATTTGAAAAATCCCTTCTCGAACTACAAGTGGCTTACGCCAAATCTTTAGGAATTAAGAAAATTTTTATTAATCTTCATCACATGGGTGAAGAGATAGAGCTTTATTGTAAGGGCAAGGAAGCATTTGAGGGTGTTCAGTTCCTTTGGGAAGCCCCTGAAATCCTCGACATTGGTGGGGCGATCCATAACCTGGCTTCCTTAAAAGAAGTTAGTTATAAAGGTAAATTACTGGTACTTAATGCAGATCAATTTTTTTATCTCTCAAAGGCGGAGATTGAAAAATATCTTGAGGGATTTAACCACTCACCCTGTATGCTCTTTAGTTATTGGGTTGAATCAAACCTTGGTTATAATGCACTTGAAATTTCTTCAGAAAGAGTGGTCAGATCTATTATAAAAAATAAGGATCTCACATTGAATTCAAAAGTTGAGACTTATACTGGTATAGCTATTGTGGAACTGTCATTGTTGATGAAAAAACATGGTCCAAGCGCATTTTTTGAAAGTGTCTGCGATTTTAAAAAAAATGAAATAAAAGCGATTCTATTAAAAGATGTTGATTACTGGGATTTTGGCACACTAAAAAGATATTGGGAAACATCCTTCAGAATTCTTGAAACATATAAAGTGAATTCAAATCACCCTTTTTTGAGATTTTTGGTTGCCTCCCGAGCTTTAAAAACATGGAAGATAAATTTACAGCAAATAGCCTATAATTCTTCCGTGCCAAGAGTAATTAATTTGACTCCGGATTCAATCATGGAAGAAATAAATCCTTCCATTATTCTCTGTCCTTCAAATTATAAAAAATTAAAAGGCCAATGGATCTGGTGGAATAGTTTAAATGAAGAAATTACTTAGTTGAGATTTCTTTGATACAGTCGATGGGACAAACTTCGATGCAAAGACCGCAGACGGTGCAGCTCCAAGTTTCAATGGAATACTCTACACCATTGGTGATGATGCAGTTCTCTGGACACACTAAGCGACAGTTGTCACAAGAGATGCATATGGGAGAAATTTCAAGTTTAGTTTTTTGCATAAAATTATTATAAGGGAAAAAACTGATGGAACAATTAAAAGTAAAAAAGAAAGATGTTCTTGTTGTGAATTTAATCTTTTTTTTAATTCTTTCCTTTTTGTTTCTCTATCTCCAGTATGCGTATCGCTATCACCTTTCACCCTTTTCTATGGCTTACTTTAGAAAAAGCATAGAACTCTTTTGGTATGCCCTTTGCCCCATGATTATAGCTTCACTGTTGTGTTGGAGGCATAACTCTTGGTCAAAAATTGCGTACATTCTCTCTGTTGGTATTGTTAGCTTTAAGGCAATTGAGGGACTCTTTATTGAATTTAATAAAATTATAGTTGTTGCGTTGTTTTTTTATGTGGTGATAGCTTACTTTATCTATCAGCTTTACAGCTATTACCTATCACTTGCTAGCCTGAATCCAAATTACAGCTCTCAAGACCTATTTGATCCACTATTAAAAAAAATTAACTGTGAAATTTCAAATTCCCAAATGGTCTCTAAGGGCTATCTCACAAACTGGGATGAAGAGGGCTGTTTCATAATGCTAGAACAGCCTCTATCAGAAAAAATAAAAAACTTGAGACTGACAATAGAGTTTAGTGGTCGTTCATTTGAACAGGATGGGGAAGTTGTTGCTCAGTCTACTGATTTTAAAGGTGTTGGGATAAAATTTAACAAAATCCCTAAGGGATTGAATGTATTTAATTATGCCGAATTTAATGAACTCGTTCATGAATTGGGATTTAAACCGGAAAGACTTAGATGAAGTATTTTTTTTCCCTTTTACTTTTCACCTTCGTTTCGTGCCTCTCTACAGACCTGAGTCCAGAGTCTGCACTCAAGGATTTTATTGATTCTAGGATTGGAAAAGTTGTTGAAAGAGACTTCGTATTGGAGAGAGTGACCGGTAAAATGCTTCAAAGTTTTGAAAATATGGCAGAAGAAGACTTCAAAAAATTTGCGGACATGCAAAATATTAAAGCCGATAGTTTTAAAATTCTTTCAAAGTCCTGCCAGGAAAATAAATGTTTTGTCACATATTCAGTTAGTTACATAACTAAAAGCCCTGAAAATAAGACTATTTTCTCTTCAGAAGTTAAGAAAATTGCTGAATTGATTAAAATTGAGAATAAGTGGCTAATAGCAGATGTTAGTAATATTAAAACCTATCATGAAAGCATGGAGCCTATAAATCCGCTTGAATAAAGATATCTATAACCTATACCGATGAGAAGTTCGGAGATTTCATATGTCAAAAAAAGACTTTGTTTCTTTCTTAGTAGATGAAACATTCAAACTTCAAAAGAGTGGAGAGGTAGAGTTATCTAGCCTTGAATTAAAAATCAAAGACTATGGACTAAATTTTTTTAAAGGCGAATACATCCCACAGACACAGATTTTAAGATTTCAAACAACTTTTGGGAACTTAGATGTTCCTGTTAATTGGTCCATCTTCTCAGTTGAAAATTCACTCGCCCAGTACACCCTTCTCGATGAAAAAAATGATGCTGATAATTTCTTTCAAGTCATAAAACTTGCTTGGAACAAGCCGATAGAAAAGATCCTCATCACACATGATGATGGATTTTGTTATATTGTTGGATTAAGGCAAAGTGAACTTACTCATTTACGAGATTTAATCTCACCCCAAGAGTGGCATAAATCAGCTTAAAATAAAAAAGCCTCCATTCGGAGGCTTTTTTAAACAGAACAATCGTTTCTAAATTAAAGTGCAATATAATATTGTTTCAACATAGCAGCGTCTACTTCAAGGTTTGGAGAGTTACAAACAACATAACCTCTACAATCCATATCTTTAAGGGCCTTCATAAGATCTTTCCAGTTGAATTTAGACTTCTCTAGATTCAAGTGTTTTAAGTCACCTTTTGAGTTAGAGCTGATCCCAGAAATATGAATATGCATCTCTTCAAGAGCTTTAGGGCCGAGTTCATTTTTTAACGTTTCAAGTGTTTCACAGAAACCTTTATAGTCATTTACTGAGCCTGTTCTTGCATAGAGATGAGAAAAATCCATACAAGGCTTACAACTAGTCACAGATTTAGAAAGGCTAATAAGCTCCTCAAGTGATCCGAACTGGGAAGTTTTGCCGGTTAGCTCTGGACGTAGCTCAATCTCAATATCAAGGCGAGAAAGCCTTTCCTCAATAACATTCAGTGATTTTTCAACAAGATCAAAAACGTCATAAGGAGAATCCTTCATATAGAAGGCCGCGTGGAAAGTCATAGACTCTGCACCACATAGATCTGAAATCTTTGCTGTCTGAATTATTCTCTCAACAGAGGAGTCAATCTTATCTTGCTCACGAGCATTAAGATTGATGTAGTAAGGACCATGAGAAGTAAGAGGAACTCCTAGCTCGTAAGAAACTTTTCTAAGAGCTGAAGAAACTTCTTCTTTCATGCGTACACCATGGGCAAACTCGAGTTGCATGCAATCGAGTGACAACTCATGGATTCGCTTTACGCCTTCAACGGGATTGTTTTTCTTAGCTGTACTGTTAGGAACACCAGCAGTACCAAATAATAAACGATCAAAAGCCATAGGATTCTCCTCAGACTATTATGCTAAAATATCTTGTTAACCCAACTATCAATTCTTTTTAAGCATCCCTGACAACCCTGCCCGAGATTAAATTCGTTTTGCAGCTTCTCAAGATCTGGTTTTTTGTTTTCGTGACAAAGCTGCCTAATGTCGGCTACATCTACACAAAAACACTCACAAATAAGAGTTTCATCATCAAGTTTATCTGTTAAAGAAACAAGCTCCTCAACACGATCTATTTGACTCAGAAAATCGTTATCAAAATCTTGTTCTACCACAGTGCAAAACATCGCTTGTTACATTCTTCAAAAAGTTCTTGGCGTTTATATCCTTGGACCGGATTTATGTCCATGGGAAAGGCTTGAGCTTGTAATAAAGTAATGCAAATAAGTTTTATGAAATGATAAACTAGTCTTAAGTTACTTAAATGAATGGAAAACTAAGTATGCGTATCTCCTTATTTTTAATCAGCCTTTTTGCCTTAACCACATTGAGTACTTGGTTTGCTTTTTCGGGCTTTTGGTTAGTCTGTGGACTGACTATTTTAGCACTTATATCATTAATTACCGTGGGTTATATGGATATCGCCATCCTCGTTTTTCTGGGCGCCCGTGAGGTAAAGAGCACCGAGGAGGCGGCTTTTCATTCTGCCGCCATCCAGGAGGCGTACAAGCTAGGGGTAACAATTCCAAAATTATATTTCTATAACGGGGCACTGGAGAGGGCCTTTGTCATTCAGCAAAGAAGAGATATTGGATTGATTGTCAGCAAGGGTCTTTTAGACATTTGCACAAAAGAAGAGCTTTCGGCCATATGTTTTGAACTCTTACTTCAGGTGAAAAAGAATATGGCAAGTAAGAGAACCAAAGTTTTATTTCTTGTTGGAATGATCACCTGGATATTCCAAATGATGGTTAATTTGGTGATTAAATTTATTCCTATAAAAGACGTTAAAGCGGCTTTAAATGGATTAGTTTATTTTATGATTCACCCCTGGATTGATCTTATCTATGCACTTTTGATGGGAAAAAAATATTTTAATAAACTCGAATTTTTTTTAAAAGAATATCCTGTTGAAAATAAACTACTCATGGATGTTAGTTCCAAGCTCACTCGTCCTGATGAGATATACTCTCTTCCAAGTAAGAAGCTAATTGAGTTATCCTCTTTGCATAAGAGTAGTCATTATCAGGGCATTATTACACTAGAGTTTTTACCCCATGAGTGGGATTTGATATTCAACGAAAAATTGGAAGGCCGTGTTTAGTAAATTAAAATCGATTGAGTTTTCAAAATTTGCACCACTTCTGGTGACTCTTGCTTTTATCACTATATTAATTCAATACTCTTTTAGTCCTCTTGAATCTATATTTTATGATTTTCTTATTAAGAGTGATCTTACTTCAAGAAATCTAAAAAATCCGATTGTGCTTGTGACTTTGGATGTCGAAACAGATCAATTTTTAGGTGAATCCTTTCCTTATTCATATGCTTCACATTCAAGATTAATGAATCGAATATCTGAAGAAAAGCCATTGCTTGTTGGATATTTTGTATCTTTGTTTGAACCAGATTCAGACATAGAATTGCGCTATCTAAACCAATTTCGAGAAACAATAAGAAGTTATTCTCCTGATGGAAATAAATTTAAATTTGCAACGGAACTAGATAATTTTGGAGAACAAATTCCCCCTGAGGGCTTGAGAGATGTGGGCTATCATCTGGGTCAGCTTCATATAGATCAACAAGTTTTTGCTAAAGATGATGTTGTTCGAAGGGCAATATTAAACATTTCAGGTGATGATTCCATCCATCTTTGGGCCGCAAAAAAAATTCGGGAGTTCCAAAGCTTCTCTCCGAAGGATGCAAATTCTTATCAAGGCCATACTTATAGCACTGGTGCAGATGCAAACTTTGCCTTATTTAAATATTCGGGTAATCCAAATTCCGGCTCGGTTAACTCAATTCCCTTTTATCGAGTTGTAACAGGTAATTATCCACAGGGATTTTTTAAAAATAAAATCGTTTTGGTAGGGCCGAGATATACTTCAAATGCTAATAATTTTGTCCTCACACCTTTTGAAAAAGATATCCCTACGACTCCCAAATTAGCTGTTCATGCTCATGTGATTGAGGCACTTGCAGGTGAAAAAACAATTTTAGAAATTCCTGATATCTACACTCAAATTGCCTCCCTGATTATTGCTCTTATCCTTTCGTCTTTTATATCCCGTGTTCAGCCAGTTAAAGGATTAATTCTGACGATAGTCATGATTATTGGAATCCTCGTTTTAAGCTATGTGCTTTTTGTTTCATTTGGATGGTGGATTAAGCTCTCACATGTCGTATTGAGTATTTTCGTGGTCTACTATATCTGGGTCCCATTTCGGGCGATTGAAGAATATCAGCGAAGATATGCCATTCAAGAAGAAACAAAATTACTGAAACAAGTCGATAACTTGAAACAGAATTTTATCTCACTCATGAGTCATGATCTAAAAACACCTGTTGCAAAAATAACGGGTATTGCTGACATATTGAAGATCAAATTTAATAATACGGCCGAGCAAACGGAGCTTATTGATAATGTTCTAAATTCGACCAAAGAACTAAATAATTTTATTAATTCAATTTTAGATTTAACAAAGATTGAATCCCAGAACCTGACACTTAAAAAAGAATCAAAAGACATTAATAAAATTATAGAAGGTATAGTTGAAAAGCTACAATTTGAAGCTACTTCAAAGCAAATGCTTATTGAAACGGAATTATCCCCTCTTTATCCAATTCAGGTAGATACCGTACTAATGAATAGGGTTATTTCGAATTTAATTGAAAATGCTATAAAGTATGCTGGTAAGGGCAAAACTGTTTGGATAAAGACTTGGGACGATCCTGACTGGGTATATATAGAAGTTAAGGATAATGGGGTCGGAATAGGGCAAGACGATTTGACTTATATTTTTGATAAATTTTATCGGGTGAAAAATGACTCAACCCATTCGATAAAAGGCTCTGGTTTGGGCCTTTATCTGGTAAAATATTTTATCGAACTTCATAACGGGGTCATTTCTGCAACCTCTCACCTAGGAGAGGGAACTGCGTTTATAATTAAGCTTAAGAATGAATAGGAGTTTTCCATGCATAAGGTTTTAGTGGTTGATGATGATAAGGTTTTACAACAATCGGTAAAACAGGCCCTGGAATATCATCATTTTGTGGTAGATGTTGCTGACAATGGTAAGGAAGCTGTAAATAAAGTTTACGGCAAAAAATATGATCTCGTTGTTATGGATGTAAACATGCCTGAGATGGACGGGATACAGGCCCTCTCAGAAATCAAAAAGCATGATTCCTCTGTTATTGTTCTTATTCTTACCGCTTATTCAAATGTTGGTGACGCTGTAAAGGCCGTGAGAGAAGGTGCCTATAACTATCTTGAGAAACCAATCACCTCTGAAAACCTGGTAGCTCTCATTAAGAGAGCCCTCAAAGCAAGATCAATGGTGGAAACCGTCGGTTTTTCATCTCCAACTCTTTCAATTGGTGAAACTTCGACTTCAAAAGATAAGTTTGTTGGTGAATCAACGGCCATGAAAAAGGTTTTTGATGTCATTTCAAAACTTGCAAAAGTTAATACACCTGTTTTAATTCGTGGAGAATCTGGAACAGGTAAAGAATTGGTCGCTAAAGCGATCCATTATAATTCACCAAGAAAAGATGAGAAATTTGTCACAATTAACTGTGGAGCGATTTCTGAAAACTTGATTGAGTCGGAATTATTTGGCCATGAAAAAGGTGCTTTTACAGGTGCTGATCAAAGGAAAATAGGCAAATTCCAATTCGCTGAAGGTGGCACAATATTTCTAGATGAAATTGGAGATATTTCAGCGGCTATGCAGGTTAAATTACTTAGAGTCCTGCAAGAAAAAACTTTTATGCCTGTTGGATCAAATAGAGAAATAAAAGTAGATGTAAGAATAATCGCAGCTTCTCATAAGCCCTTTGAAGAAATGATCAAGGAAGGGACTTTTAGGGAAGACTTATTTTATCGTTTGAATGTTCTACCAGTTTATCTTCCTCCACTGAGGGAGAGAAAAACGGATATTCCTCATCTTGTGAATCATTACATAAATTATTTTAATAATGTTCATAATCTTAAAGTTGGCGGAGCAGAGCCAGAGGCCCTTGAGGTTTTAACTAACTATTCATGGCCAGGAAATATTCGTGAACTCAGAAACATAATCGAGCATTGTTTTATTATGGAATCATCTGACATGATTCATGTAAATTCATTGCCGGCGATTGTTTTCAAAGATCAAAAGAAAGTTGAGCCTAAAGACCAGATTACTACTGATAGTGTTATTGATCTTGCGGATATTCAGAATTCTGTCCTTGATGCTCCAACAGCAAAATCTTCTAATTCAAATGAAGTTCACTTTTCCTTTGGAACTAAAGTGGGAGAGGGTGGGAAGTTAGATTTTGCCTTGGCAAAAGATTTATTTGAAAAAGAATTTATTGTTCAGGCGCTTAAAATAAATCGTGGGCGTATTAATCAGACAGCATTAAATGCAAATATTCCTAAGAAAACGTTACTTCGTAAAATTGAAAAATATGAAATAAGTCCTAAAGACTATTACTAGGAAAATTTATGGCGCGATTTTGGTCTCTCTGCCTTATTATGGCTACATTAATAATTATTGATCAGCTTTCAAAGGGAGCAATTCAATCATCTCTCTATTATGGTCAATCAATACCAGTGATAGATGGATTTTTTAGTATTGCTTATGTCAAAAATACTGGTGCTGCTTTTGGCTTCGGTGCAGGTGCACATGAAATCTTTAGACAGGTTATGTTTCTCGCTCTTCCAGTAATTTTTTGCGGTTGGATTTTCTATATGCTGATAAAAACGATCAAGGGGCCTCTTTATTTATCAACGGCCTATGCCCTAATTATTGCTGGAGCTGTTGGAAATTTGATTGATCGATTTTCCCTTGGGTACGTTGTGGACTTTCTTCTTTTCTATTGGAAAGAAGAGGCAAACCATTTTCCTGCATTCAATGTAGCTGACAGTTGCATTACTGTAGCCGCTGGACTTCTCATCATCGATTTCTTTATACAATTAAAAGCAAAAAAACTTGCTGCAAATGGAGAGCATGCTTCCAATTCTTTACCAAAATAAAGATTTCATCATTTATTCTTACCCACTCCTCATGGGTCTAGGTTGGGGGGTGGGTCATCAGATATTTTTTTCAATTTCTGACATTCCCACAAAATTCAAAAACCTCCTTTTTTGGGGACTTTTTATTTTATCTTGGGTTGGGTCTAAATTACTTTATATTTTTAACTCCAACAAAATCGAAATAGGTGTCCTATCAGAGTCAACCTTTTGGACAGGCGGAGGATTTGTTTTTTATGGTGGATTCCTTTTTGGTTTAATATACCTAATTTTTTATAGATCGTTTAAGTTTCCCCTAACACTCAAATCTCTGAATGCCTTAATTCTTGCTACAATTTTTGGCCATTCTATTGGTAGACTGGGATGTTTTTTGGCAGGATGCTGCTTTGGAGAAGTTACAGATAAGTGGTGGGCCATAAATATTGAAGGTGTTCACAGACATCCAACGCAACTATTCGAAAGTTTTCTTCTCTTGATAATGGGTCTAGTAATCCTTAAGAAAGTTAAGGATTCTTTTGTTCTGCCTATTTATTTTGTTTCATACGGGGGCATAAGAATACTCATCGAGTTTCTCAGAGGAGATGACATAAGGGGACAATGGGGTGCGCTTTCCCCATCACAATGGATCTCCATTGGTTTAATTTTTATGGGGTTTGTACTTATTTTAAATAATAAATTCATCAAGTTAGAGAAAGGATAAGCAAAGTAATCAAGTTTTAACAAACGACTGCCGATAAAAGCCTTGGAATAAAACAGGAGCTTTTCTTGGAACAGACAGTATCGGCTCACTCTGCCTCACCTCGCTTACTTCATTATAGGAGTCACTATCGAGTCTACTTTGTGGCCCTTCTCACTCTTTCAGGTTTTGTTCTCTCATTTTGGGGACACCGACTTTCATACTCCCGTTTGCCTGAGGTCTATACAGACTATTCTGTCGAACTTTGGTGCTCTATTGCCTATTTTTTTAGTTTCGCAATTTTTTATTTCTCCTGGTTAAGAAGCCGTTTGAATCGCTCGATTCAGGTGTACCAAGATCACCTCTGTATTCATAACTTAGCTAAAACTGAAAATATTTCGTTCAATGAAATAGAATCTGTAGGTATTGTTTGTTGGTCTGTTTTTTATTTTAAAATGAAAGATGGATTGAAACATTACTTTAGCTCAAGTTTGGAGCGAATTGATTACGTTTGGGAAGGTATTTATCAGGCTAGACCTGATCTTCTATCCGTAGATCAATATGAACACTTTAGAACAAAGCTCATTCAGTATGATCACCATCAGAAAAGAAAAGAGTGGTTTTTTCGTCACAAATTAGTGGATCTAGTGAACTGGATCATTCTTCCCTTAGTTTTCCTCATTAGTACCTACACAATTCAAAGTCGAGAAGTCTTGATTCATCAAGAAGGGATGTATTTTTTTAGACTAGTCATGTACTCGGCCCTTGTTCTTTTGTTAACAACATTGTTCTTTTCAATTATTCTCAAGAAATTTGTATTCGATAAAAAAATTGCTATTCAAATAAGTCGCGAAGCTGGAGATAAACTAAGGGATATAGAATTTGAAGGTGTCATTCTTCAAAGATCAAAGTTAATGCAATTTGCAACTGTATGCTTTGCCCTCGGTCTTATCGTGCGATCGGATATGAATCTATTTTCTCTAACTAAAATCAAGGAAGATATTACAAGTTTCAATTTAAAATCTGGTCATACCGTTGTCATAGATAATCGCTATAATTGCCTGGCCTGTAAGTTCTCAGTTAAAGACGGTGATCTTATAATGTTTGGCAAGGGTGTTCTGGGTCAAGTGATGGCGATAGAAGGAGAGATGGTGGGGCAAATCTCTCAGGATAGGAAGGGAAGAATTATTGCGAGCGAAAATATACAAGAAGTTCCGTCAGGTCACGTTGCTATAAAGTTAGGTAATCAAAATGAAATTGTCATGATTAGATTGCAAGACTTAATTGGTAAGATACAAAAGTAATGCAGTTTTTTTGAAACTCTTTAAGATAAGTACATACCTACTTATGAAAAGGAGTTTCCAAGTGAAACAGCTTACCCAACTCGCTCTTCTTTTAGCACTTCTTATTAGTTTTACATCGCAATCAAATGCCGCCCTTCTAGTTGAACCTGTGATTGGTTACAATCTTGGATCCAAAATAGATATTGAAGATTCTGAGAGTTACACAGGTGGAAGTGGAGGAGCTTTTGGTGCACGTTTAGGTTATCAAAATCTTGGTTTTCAATTAGGCTTAGATTACCTTAACAGCAGTATTGATATGGATGATAATGATTTTGATGAAAACGTTTCTCTATCAGAGTTTGCAGGCTTTGTGGGCTTCGAGTTCCCAGTTCTATTAAGAGTTTATGCAGGCTATATTTTTTCCGCTAATGGTGAAACAACTTTTGATGGTGGATCAGATGTTAAGCTAAGCCAAGGAACAGGAACAAAAGTTGGTGTTGGTTTTACTGGACTTCCGTTTATCGATATCAATCTTGAATTTAGATCCGGGAAATTTGATTCTTATGAAGCTGGCGGTATTGAGTTTAATAAGGAAGTGACCTATCAGTCGATGATGCTCGGTCTTTCTGCACCTTTTGCTTTTTAATCTAAAAAAAAGGCTCCTTTAAGGAGCCTTTTTTTATTCAGCTATAGTTTCTTTAATTTGTTCTAATTCAGTCTCTTCTACGTAGAGTTTTGAAGAAAGTGTTTCATTCCCCCAGGCCGTAAAAGCGTCATCGTGCTGATACATCGTAATAGTTTCCCAAGGACAGTCTTGGGAGCAGTTTTGGCAACCAATACAGCGAGCAAGATCAATCTCTACCATCTGCTGATAAGTAGGATTCTTCGGATCTGGTCCTGGTACCAACTCAATAGAGTCAACCGGGCATCCAGCGATACAGACTTCACAACCAGTGCATCCAGACTGATGAACAACGGCCAGAAGTTTAGGTGGTTTTTTACCTTTACGATTTGGCTTAAACCGCGCTGTATGAAATGGGTTCTCAACTTTAATTAGATCACTCATCTGTGTTCCTTAACTTTCAAAAATCATCCCTATTATACACTCTGCAGAGTGAGCGATAAAGCATTTCCTTATACAATTTGTGCCTCTCATGGTTGAATCAGCTTAGACATGGAATGATCTTATAACACACTCTGTTAAATAATTAATATTTATGACCTGGAATTGAATTTATGAACACCAGAAAATTACGTTTTGTCACGGCGGCCAGTCTTTTTGATGGTCATGATGCTTCAATCAATATCATGCGCAGGCTCTTACAGGCCAAAGGGGTTGAGGTTATCCATCTGGGCCATAATCGTTCGGCGCAGGAAGTAGTGGAAGCTGCTCTTTCAGAAGACGCTCATGCCATTGCCCTTAGTTCCTATCAGGGTGGGCATATGGAGTACTTCACTTATGTCAGAGAACTATTAAATAAAAATGGTGCCGATAATGTCCGTATTTTTGGGGGAGGCGGTGGAGTTATTACACCTCCAGAAATTCAAGAGCTTCATAAAAGAGGGATTACCCGCATCTATCACCCTAATGATGGGACCTCGCTTGGCTTAAATGGCATTATCGATGACATGATTAATAAATGCGATTTTTCTACAATTGATAATATTGATTTTAAAAAATTAAAAGAGAAAACCTTAACTGTAAATGAGATCGCAAAAGTCATCACCTATATCGAAGATAATGGTCTGTTTCCATTTGAAATTAAGGCAAAAAATATTCCCGTCTTTGGTATCACAGGAACTGGTGGAGCTGGTAAATCATCACTCATCGATGAATTGCTTCTTCGTTTTCATCGTTATTACAAAGAAAAAAAGATTGCTCTCATCTCTGTTGATCCAACAAAGAAAAAAACTCAAGGTGCCCTACTTGGTGATCGTATACGACTAGGTTCCGCCTCGTTTGAAAATTTTTATGTTCGCTCACTTGCAACGAGAGGCTCGGAGAATGAGCTTTCTCCAGAAATTAAAAAAGTTGTCGAGTTTTTAAAATCTCAAAATTTTGACCTCATCCTTGTTGAAACTTCTGGGATTGGTCAAGCGTCTGATGAAATAACAAAAGTAGCTGATAAAACTCTTTACGTTATGACTCCAGAATTTGGAGCTGCTACTCAACTTGAAAAAATTGAAATGCTTGAGGTTGCAGATTTTATTGCCATCAATAAGTATGAAAAGCCAAGAAGCGAAGATGCCCTAAGGGATGTTCGCAAGCAGTACCGAAGAAATAGGCAGCTTTTTGCTAACCATCCAGGCTCACCCGAAGATAGTGAGCTGCCAGTTTTTGGAACAATGGCCTCTAAATTTAACGATCTTGGAGTAAATGCTCTTTTCAAGGAAATGGCCAAGGCAATCAATTTTTCTCACAATCCTGAAATCGACAAGATTCCTTCAGAGAGAGCACCGGAGAAGAAACATGCCATCATTCCTGCCTCAAAAATTAATTACTTAAGAGATATTGCTGATAATGTTAAAGATTATAATAACCACACATTGATCTCAGTTGAAAAACTTCGTCTCTACGAAAGCCTTGCAGAGGCTTCAAAAGTAGTGACTGATAGTTCGTCATTATCAATAAAACTGAACTCTCTAGAAAATCAACTAGTCCCGCAACTTAAAGAAGTTGAAGAATTTGATAACATTATTGATCAATATTCTCGCGGAGAATTTACCTACCAGGTGCGCGGAAAAGATGTGAGTGTCCCAACAAAACATCGCTCACTTTCACAGATGGAAATTTCAAAAGTAGGATTTCCTAAAATTCACTATACTTCAGAGAAGTATAAATTTATCCGCTCACAAAACTTGCCAGGATTCTTTCCTTTTGCGGGAGGGGTTTTCCCCTTTAAGCGCGCCGATGAGGAGCCAAAAAGGCAGTTCGCTGGGGAAGGCGGACCTCACAGAACAAATGCTCGCTTTCACTATCTTTCAAAAAATGATGCCGCCAAAAGACTTTCTACGGCTTTTGATTCAGTTACTCTTTATGGAGAGGATCCGGCCAAGCGACCAGATATCTTTGGTAAAGTTGGGGAGTCTGGAGTCTCTATTTGTACTCTTGAAGATATGATGGAGCTCTACCACGGCTTTGACTTAACATCACCCTCGACCTCTGTCTCTATGACCATTAATGGTCCTGCTCCCATCATTCTTGCTATGTTTATGAATACGGCAATTAATAGGGCCCTGCCTGAAAATGAACAGGAAAAACTGGATAAGATGGTTTCTGTGATGCAACAGGTACGTGGAACTGTTCAGGCCGATATTCTTAAAGAAGACCAAGCACAAAACACCTGCATTTTCTCACTAGAATTTGCCCTCAAAATGATGGGGGATGTTCAAGAGTTTTTCTGTAAACACAAGATTAAGAATTATTACACTGTTTCAATTTCTGGTTACCATATCGCTGAAGCCGGGGCCAATCCGATCACTCAACTAGCACTAACTCTTTCAAATGGTTTTACTTACGTTGAGTATTATCTGAGTCGTGGTATGAAAATTGATGAGTTTTGTGAAAATCTCTCCTTCTTTTTTTCGAATGGTTTAGATCCAGAATATTCTGTTCTCGGTAGAGTTGCCCGTAAAATCTGGGCCGTCACGATGAGAGAAAAATATGGTGCCTCAGAAAAATCACAAAAATTAAAGTATCATATTCAGACTTCTGGTCGCTCTTTACACGCCCAAGAAATTGACTTCAATGATATAAGAACGACCCTTCAAGCATTTCTCGCCCTTTCGGATAACTGCAATTCCCTTCATACAAATGCTTACGATGAAGCCATTACGACTCCAACAGAAGAATCAGTGAGAAGAGCAATGGCCATTCAGTTAATCATTAATCGTGAATATGGCCTAAATAAAACGGATAATCCTCTTCAAGGTTCATTTATTATTGATGAGCTGGCAGAGCTTGTTGAAGAGGCTGTCCTGAATGAATTTGAGAGGATTTCTGACAAAGGTGGAGTTCTAGGAGCAATGGAGTCCATGTATCAGAGAGGAAAGATTCAGGAGGAATCACTTTATTATGAAACAATGAAGGATTCTGGGGAATATCCTATCATTGGAGTGAATACGTATCTTCCAGAAAAGTTCGAAGAATGGAAGCCAATAGAGCTTTCCAGATCATCAGGTGATGAAAAAGATGATCAAATTAAGAGATTAACTGAATTCAAACTGAAACATAAAGATAATTCCAGATTAAGTCTTCAAAAGCTAAGAGATGTTGCGCTCTCTGGTGGTAATATTTTTGAACAACTCATGTCGACTGTACGTTATTGTAGCCTAGGCGAGATAACTGAAGTTCTCTATGAGGTCGGCGGACGTTATAGAAGGAATATGTAATGAAAAAATCTAAGGTTTATACTCGGACTGGTGATGAAGGTGAGACTAGTCTCGTGAGTGGAAATAGAATCATTAAGTCAGATTTGCGCATTGACCTTTACGGTGAACTTGATGAGTTAAATTCAAGGATTGGATTTGCCTGCTCCCTTCTAGATGTTCAATTTAAATCTGAAATTGATTTTATCCATACTATTCAGTCATGTCTTTTTGATCTTGGTTCAAATATGGCGTGTGAGTTTGAAAATAGGGCAAATTTTAATTTGCCTCAATTGAGTGAAGAGTTTATTTCTGAAATGGAAGCCGAAATAGATCGAATGGACGAGTTTTTAGAGCCTTTGAAAAACTTTATTCTTCCTGGAGGGGCCTTAGTTTCTTCTGCCGTGCATTTGGCCCGAACTTCTGCTAGATCTGTTGAAAGACGATTTGTGCATTATGAACATTTAACGAAAGAAGAGTTGCCTAATTTGAGTATCATTTTTCTTAACAGACTTTCGGACTATCTTTTTGTTCTTGCAAGATACGTTAATAAAAAATCTGGATCCATAGAAATACTTTGGAAGGCTAGGTCTTAGTCCTGGTCTTCATATAATTTTTGAATCCCCGATAGCTTTTCACCGATAGAAAATTTCCACGTTTTAAAATTTAAATAATAGAACACAATGGTAAAAGTAACTTCTGAAATTAAAAATAATTCTAGTCGGTAGGTAGAAAGGATCCCTGAATCAATTACCATTAAGATATTCAATAAAATCAGAGGCAGTGCGATCACAAAAAGTAGCACTATAATGTCAATAGTTGATGCAAGAGAAGATTTCGATTGGTTTCTTAGTTTTATTTCTTGTTTGGAAAGCTTTAGTTTTGTGTTCGCATTTTTCCTAATATTTATTTCCTGCACAACGGATATCGGTTTAATACGCACAGATTTTTCAGTGGGTGAAATTTCCTTCTTAATTTGTTCTGGAAGACTAGGTTCCTGTTTAATAGGAGTTGGAGAAAAATCTAATTGCATAAATCTAGTAGCCCTATCATCATCTCCACCTGGAAAGCGAAGTATTTGCAGAACAGCAGAATCTGTTTTTTCAATTGAAATTGTAAGACTCGTATTTCCTGCTCTTACAACATCTCCAACAAAAATATCTGATTGTTCAATTCTTATTCCATTAATAAATGTCCCATTTTTTGAATTCAAATCAAAAATATCCAAACGAGGGGGTATAAAGCGCAGCTTTAGATGGACTCCACTCATGACTTCATCTGGAACTTTATGGTCGCTTTTCTCATTTCGACCTATTGTAATTGTTTGTTTAGCTTCTAGGCTTACTTCAGATATAGTTTTATTTGTTTGGAGCTTTAAAATGACTTTCATTTAGCGCTCCAAAAATCGGAATGATAATCAAAGCGACACATCTTTTTTACTGATTGAAGATAGAGATGAATTTTAAACGGAAACTGAAATTCCGGAACGATATAAAGTCCCCATAAGTGGGCAGCTAAAAGTAGATCAAAGAGAGTAAGTGTTTCTGATTTATAAAATGGTTTGAGATCATTTTCAATCTCCAAAAGAATCGTATTTATTTCATTGATAAATTCATCACGTCTTTTTACTAAATTAGTAAATAATCCTCTTTTTTCTTCTTTTTTTGTTTGAAAATAATTTCTTGAAGCTGGGGTAAATTCCGGTGTGAAAATCCAGTAAGGCATTGCTAATGAGTGGACTGGTTTACCAATTTTTTCTAAGAGAGACTCAACATGTTTAAATTCTTCACTCGAAAGGTATTCTTTAGTTTTTAGCAAATTATCTTTATCTAAAAAATTGATGATATCAAGACTCTCATTAAGGATCCCCTTATCATGCTTAAGGATCGGAAGCATTTTCTTGCCAGTAAGTTTTATTGGGGTTTGCTCATCATCATAAGGTAAAACCACTGATTCATAGTTTACATTAAGTAGGCCAAAGGCCATACGGACTCGTATGCAAAACGGACAATGTACATAATGATACAACGTAAAGCTCATCAATTCCCCTAAGCTCTAATTATTATACCTATAAGTCTCTGCTTTTCCACGGAGCAAGCCTTTCTTTGACGCACTATTTAATTGAAAATGTGATATGATTTGACTATAGTGCGATTGTTTTAAGAGGTGAATGTATGGATCAAATTATTAGCATTACAGATAAGGCGCTTGAGCAAATTAAAAAGATCGCTTTAACAGAAAATACCGAAGGTACAAAAGGGCTTAGATTGGCCGTTACTGGAGGCGGATGCTCCGGTTTGTCCTATAAAATCGAATTCTCCGACAAAAAAGATCGAGATAACGTTTTAGAATTTGGGGATATCAAAGTCCTGATTGATCCCAAATCAGTTATTTATCTCAAGGGTATTGTTCTAGATTTTAAAGACGGCCTTAATGGCAAAGGTTTCAGTTTTGATAATCCTAATGCTAAGAACACTTGTGGATGTGGAGAGTCTTTCTCTCTCTAATTTATGCTAGAACCTTATCGCTATTTTGCCGGCAAATACTCTTTAGAATTTCATGTCTTTGAATTGTCTGGTCAAGATGTTCAGGAATTTCTTCAGAAACAATCCACCTATGATTTTAAGGCACTAGCGAATCAAGAGTTTCACTTAATTAGTTTTCTCGATCCTCAAGGACGGCTTGAGTTTTACTGCTGGGCCCTTAAGGGCTCGTCATCATCCATCCTCTTAATTCCACATAAACTCAGAGATACAGCATTGGCCAGATTGGAGCGTTTTTTAATTTCAGAAGACGTCATCATTGAAGATAAAGGTCCTGAAAATTGGACTTTTATCTTTGGCCCTAAAAGCCAAGATTACATAACTCCAGAAAGTTATAAGGGCTCCATGCTTGAAGAGTCTTCAATACTTATTAGAAATTACGATGATGCCTCACCGGATTTAATTTCAAATGAGGAATTTGAGCTCTGGCGCCTTTTGAATGGCTGGCCTGATTTTAGCGGTAATCATTTTTCATCAGAGCTTATTAATAATTCGCGTTTATTTGAATTAAGTCTTTCATTAAATAAGGGGTGCTACCCGGGTCAGGAGACAGTCTTAAAAATTAATTCTCGTCGAGGTGCTGCTTATTCTGAAGTTTTAATCCAAACAGCGAAGGAAACTTTTAAAGGCCCCATTTTTATATTCGGTAAAAAAATAGGGGATATTGAAAATTGCTTTCATTGGAAAGGATCCTATTTTTCCTCAGCTAAATTACTTCGAGACTTTCGTGTGGCAGATTTAAAAATTGATTTCACACAAAATTCTGAGGAAATCGAAGGTTTTGTTAGATACTACCCTCTTCTCTCTTCGTCTTTTGAAAGTAAATCTCATGAACTTTTTTATGAGGCTATGGATTGTTTTAAAAAAGATGATTTAGAACAAGCCGAAGCAAAGCTAAGATTGGCCTTAGATCTTGATCCTCAATTTGCTGATGCTTATGAGAGTTTAGGTGTAATGCTTGGTAGACTTGAGCGTTATCAAGAGGCCATTGACCTCATGGATCAACTCTCAAAAATTGATCCAAGGTCAGTTCTTGCACATACCAATAAGTCCCTTTTTTTGATGAAGCTCGGAAAGATTGATGAAGCTGAAGAGCAAAAGTCTCTTGCGACAGTAAAATCATTTCAAAGATTTGGAGATGAGGCTCGACTAAAAGAAGAACTACAGAAGCAGCAACAATTAAAAGAAGATGAATGGGTAAAGCGTGAATCGATGTTTGCTCAGGTTCTTGAAATTGATAGCGAAGATACTCTTGCCAATTATGGGATTGGCTCAATCGCTGTAGAAAAAAAGAATTGGAATAAAGCTGTAGGTCATTTAGAAAAAGTTTTGAAACAAGATCCCGGTTATTCAGTGGCCTATTTATCCCTTGGTTTTGCCTATAAAGGTTTAGGAGAAAAACTAATGGCAGAGAAAATATGGCGAGAGGGAATAAAAATTGCTGCTCAAAAAGGTGATCTTATGCCTGCTAATCAAATGCAGATTGAAATCCAAAAGCTTTAGATTTTGTGATAATGTTTTCTTGCGTGGGTAAGTGTCTTTTTTAATTCTTTAAAATCTTTTCGATAATTTTTAAGAGATTTTTCCCAAATTAATACTTTTGATTTTAATTTAGTAACATTCTTTCTTTGTTCTTGAATGAGGCTCCATCCTTCAATAGTGATAAGGCCTTTCTGTTTTGCCCATAGAAGATCTTGGTATGAATAATCTAGCATCCAATATTCTTCAACAGCACGCCAAATGATTTTCTCCTGCTCATCTTTACTGAAAATGTACCAAATCGAGTCCAATTCTTTAGACTGCGCCATATCTGAGAAAAGTTTAAACGCCCAAAAAAAGGTAAAGTAAGCGTGATAAATTCCCCTTATCGGACGAAGTGTTCGTCTCCAGGGACTATAGTAGATACATTCTATTGGTTCCTGAATCAGAGTTTGAAGATTAAGATAATAATTGAGGTGATGGTGGCCATTTTCATGCAAAAGATCATCTAGAAGATCAACAAAATCTCTATGAAAGAGATTAATCATCGACGTTCCCGGCAACTCCTGATGAGAATAACTGACAAACTCTTCTTGCTTAATAGGAATAATAATTTCTGTGAAGGCTGAAAAACGATCCCATGAATCCTTTGAAAAGTACTTAATCACTCTTAGGGCGACTTCAATTTTAGTTGAGAATTGCTTCATCTCTTTTAAGGTGGAAGTTAATAGGGCCAACTCTTTCCCATCTAGATGGAGAGTCGTTTCTAAAAGTTTGGAAACTTTTGTGCCTTTTTTTATATCTCCTAGAGAAGGCTGTAATCGATAGTTTGGCGTCGCTCTGCTGGATTTTAAGAGATGCAGATTACCAAGAGCTACTAAATGCTCATCAAAAACTTTTGAAGTATTTATTGAGGCCTGTCTTAAAGACATTCTTTTATTTAATAATTTCAAAAAAACATCAGCAAACTCACTTTTATTCCATCTCTCAAAAATCTCATCATCTTCCTGAGTAAAGTCTTCTGAATTTTTTAATTTCTCATTTTTTGTTAGAAAAAATAAAAGTGTTTCTACTTGCTTTAAAAAAAACCATCTCTGTGGAGTAAATTCAATAAACTCATCTTTATTTTCACTTAACCATTTAGCGGTATAAGTGTCTGGAAAGCGTTTCAATTCTTTATGGGTTCTTAGATAATTCGACTTATATCTTCGTTTGAGGCGTGATTTTAAGCGTGAGTAGATTGTAGAAGAAAATTGCATAAAAAGTGGCTGGGAAGGAGAGACTCGAACTCTCGACCAACAGATTAACAGTCTGCTGCGCTAACCAACTGCGCCACTTCCCAACTCATAGTCAAAAGGTCTGTATTTTATAAACCCCACTAAATTATTTGTCCAGAT
>CANHJD010000006.1 GCA_947461145.1 Bacteriovoracaceae bacterium | reverse complement strand
GTCTGTGGCCAGCAAAGTTTACGGCCTTGTTGGTATCATCGTTTTTGCCGGATTAACCGCCTATGACACTCAGAAAATTAAGAGTATGGCCCATTATTCAAGAAACTCTGAGGAGACTCAGAAGGGTGCAATTCTCGGTTCTTTGGCCTTGTACTTAGACTTCATCAACCTATTTCTTTTCATTCTTCGTATGAGTGGCGATCGACGTAAATAGTTTTTATCATTCACCCGACCTTAGGGTCGGGTGGTTTATACTAGGTTAATTTTGCCCGATTCTTTCACTTCCAGATTCCCCTTAAAATTAGGGGATGAGAACTGCCCTTATAATCAGTTTTTTTGCCTGCCTCTTTCTTCACTTTCAAAGTCAGAAGAAAATTGTATCTACTCCAAAAGAGGATAGCCTTTCTATTAGGCAGTCTGCTGTACAAAAAGTACCCATAAAAAAAGCAGTAATTCCAACTCCAGAAAGTGAAATCACTGATAAGGAAGCCATCACTGCCTTTTCATCAACAAACTCATCATTTGTTCCAGATTCTGAATATGAGGAGGAAGAGGAAGAAGAGTACGATGGAGAGGACCTGTCTCAGCTTCCTTGGAATGATATTGAAGATGGGTGGAAAAATAATTTAAAAGAATATCTTGTAAGCGTAGATCCAGATAAGGCCGATGAAATGTTTTCGGCCTATATGGACGAGAAGAAAAAGTTTGCTGAACGTGTTGATTTTTCTGATGCCAATACGACCGTAGCAGAAGATGCTGCTAGTTCAACTGATGAAGCACTAGTTGAAGGGGATTCAAAAGAAGATGAACTTCAGCGCACACATACTGAAAATCTCAAAGAAATCTTTGGTGATCATTTTTCTCATGTTGAGTCCCTCCATAAAGAATATGTAGAATCAGTCCAGTACCTTAACCGCTCCTCTGTAAAATTTAGTATTTCTCTTTAGACCTTTCTAAACTTCAAGACATTTTTTTTGTTTTCTGCTAAATTTGGGCAAAAATTCAAGGATATTTATGCTTGCTGTCCATGACCTACGACTTCAGTTTGGTGGAAGAACTCTATTTGATGATGTGAACCTTAAGTTTACGCCTGGCAATTGCTACGGCATCATTGGTGCAAATGGTGCAGGTAAGTCCACATTTCTCAAAATCCTCAGCAGCGAAATTTCACCTACATCTGGACGAATTGAAGTCACTCCTGGTGAGCGTTTGGCCATATTAAAACAGAACCACTTTGCGTATGAGGAAGAAGTTGTTCTCACGACTGTCATTCTTGGACATTCACGTTTAGTTGATATTATGAAAGAGAAAGATGCTCTTTATGCCAAGGAAGATTTCTCAGATGCAGATGGTGAGCGTACAGCAGAGCTTGAGTCTTTATTTGCAGAGATGAATGGCTGGGAAGCTGAGGCGAATGCCGCTTCACTTCTGGCCGGTCTCGGAATTAAGGAAGATATTCATCAAAAGAAAATGAAAGAACTCACGGGTGGAGAGAAAGTAAAAGTTCTTCTTGCTCAGGCCCTCTTCGGAAAGCCAGAGATTCTTCTCTTGGATGAGCCCACCAACGATCTTGATCTCAAAGCAATCCAGTGGCTTGAAAATTTTATTATGGACCAGCAAGAGACCACAGTTCTCGTTGTTTCCCATGACCGACATTTTTTAAATAAAGTCTGTACCCATATTTGCGATATTGATTTTAATAAGATTAAGCTCTACGTCGGAAATTACGATTTTTGGTATAAATCCTCTCAGCTTGCTCAGAGAATGATGTCGGATCAAAATAAGAAAGTTGAAGATAAAATGAAAGAGTTGAAAGATTTTATTCAGCGCTTTTCTGCTAACGCTTCTAAATCTTCACAGGCGACTTCTCGTAAGAAAATGCTAGATAAATTAACCCTCGAGGACATTCAGCCTTCTTCAAGAAAATATCCTTATGTTGGGTTTCGCGCTGACCGTGAAGCGGGTGATAACCTGCTGAGAGTTGATGGTCTTACAGTGAGTCTTGAAGGGAAAAAAATTATTAATAATGCCTCTTTTACGATCAAAAAAGGGCAGAAGGTTGTTTTCCTAGCAAAATCAGAGGTCGTGACCTCAGCACTATTCAAAGTTCTGATGGGGGAGATGGAGCCTGATAGTGGAAAATTTGAATGGGGGATCACGACTTCAAGAGCTTATTTACCAAATGATAACTCTGAATTTTTTAAAGATGCATCACTTGATCTTATCAACTGGCTTCGTCAGTATTCTAAAGATCAAACAGAAACTTTTTTACGCGGATTTTTAGGACGCATGCTCTTCTCTGGCGAAGAGGCCCTAAAGAAATGTAACGTCCTTTCGGGAGGCGAAAAGGTACGTTGTATGCTTTCAAAGATGATGCTTTCAGGTTCGAACGTCCTTGTTATGGATAATCCTACGAATCATCTTGATCTTGAAACCATTACGGCCGTAAACGAAGGACTAATTGATTTTAAAGGCACTCTTCTTTTTACCTCTCATGACCACGAGTTTATTCAAACTATAGCAAGTAGGGTGATTTCGATCGAGGACAGAGGTGTTAGGGATGAGGAATGTTCCTATGACCATTTCCTTGGGTTAGAGTAATTATTAAACTAGTTATTTCAGTCACTTAGATTCTGTTTCCCCTTTGTAAAAACTTCCAGTTGGCTTGAGTCCTGGTCGTTTTAGAGCTATAACGCTCAGCAGTTTTAAAAGAGGGAAAGGGAATATGAAAAAGCTTTTTGTATTGGCTTCTGTTTTTGTTGCTTCTTCGGCCATGGCAGAAAAATGGGATAGTGCTAATAACCCACACTATTTTAAAATCATCGCTGATGGTGAAATGAAAGTTGAGTTTCGCTCCCTTCCTTTAGCTGCAAAACTTCTTGATGATCGTTTGGGGTGGTCTGAGTCTTATTGGCCATCAAACAAAGGCGGGATAGCCTATCGTTGGAACAGCCCAAATCCTCAACCTTTTGAATACAGATTATTAAAGAAAGAAGAACTAAAAAAAATGACTGAAGCTCAGTTGTCTGAACTTTCTCCAGCCGAGCTTTATGATATTTCACAAGCTGATTACAGATACTCTCTCACGAAGAAAGTATTGCGAAGCCTCTCTCCTAATGATTTGTGGTGGGAGGGTATTTGTCATGGTTGGTCTCAAGCAGCATCTAATTATGCTGAACCTGACAGAGTTGTTATTACAAATAAAGATGGAATTAGAGTTCCTTTCGGTTCTTCTGATGTGAAGGGTCTTCTTTCTATGCATGACGCTTTTAACTCAAAGGGACTTTATACTCGTATCGGGGACCGATGTGCTGCTCAAGGTAAAGTTCCTGGTGAGGCGAGCACTGAGGACGGACATGCTCCGATGCCAGAAGCAAGGCTTGCTAATCTACCTGAATGTAGTGATGTAAATGCTGGGGCCTTCCACGTTGTGCTGACAAATATGATAGGAGTTTATTCAAAGGGCTTTGTGGCCGATGTTGATCGCTTTAATGATGTTTGGAACCAACCTGTGGTTGCATATGAGTCGGCAGTCGTTGAAGAGTTAGAGACTTCCTTAGCTGAGCAAAAAAAAGGAATAGATAAAAAAGTTAGAGTTCAAACTATCATGACCTATGGTGAAGAACTTGAATTTTTCACTCCTGAAAGTGCTGCTGAAGGCAATCTTAATTTTGTTTCCAAGGATCCAGTGACCTCTACAGCCTCACAAGCTTTTAAAAGTAAAAATTATGAATATATTCTTGAATTAGATAAATCAGGAAATATAACAGGCGGAAGTTGGATTTCGGTTACCAGGCCAGATATGCTTTGGATGAAGAAAAAAGATGAAAAATTTCGTGATGGGCGCTTTCCGCTTGAAGGCTTAAATAGAATCTACAAACCGATTACAAGATAATTCAAATGGGAGGAGAAACCTCCCATTTATACTAAAAAACGCTTTTAAGTTTAACTTCTGAAATCGCACTCTCTAAAGATTTCAAAAGAGTGTCCTGGTTGATCATGTCTTTGCCTAAAGAATATTCTCTAGGGGTAAGAACTTTTTGAATTTTGACTCCCACCTTAGTGATTTTCGTAGTCACTGATTCTGTTTCAAGTTTTTTGACCTGAAAATCAAAGTCCATCTGCAGATTCTCCCCACTCATGGAAAAAATAAGATTTAGTGATTCTAGATTTGCCATATCTCTTGAGGTTGGTGGGATTAATTTATATTCGACACCATTTTTAGCAGCTTTATACTCTTTAAGTTTGAAGCGATGAAAAGTATCAAGAAGTCCGATTACCTTTCCAAAAAGAGGCTTGGGTTCAATTTTTAGCATGAGATGATTTTCAGAGGCTTCTTTGCCATAGGCAAGATAGTAGCTGGCCTTTTTATCTGTCACAGCGCAATTTGAAGGAAGGATGAGGTTAAAGAGAAGTTCTTTCGATTCATTTGCTTGAAGTTCAGAATCTGAGAAAGTTTCTTTCACATCAAATTTCATTGCTCCTTCGGTGCGAGCATGAACTTTTTTAATGTCTGCATGAGCAAGCCCAACACCGGACAATTCAAGACTTATAGATTCTGAACCATGATTTTTTACGCGGAGAGTGCCTTTAACACTCTCTCCTTGGGCCCAAGATTCTTTATCAGTTTCAATATTCCATTCAAGTGGCTTGCTAAAAAAAGTCCCTTTCATGAGGCTTACTTCGGTAAATCACAACCATTGATGTTCAGATCAAGCTTGAAATCAACAGTAAGGCAGTTATAAATGTTGTAAGTCTGCTGGCCATAACGAACTCCTTGAGTGGCGTTAATGTCCCCATTTGCACTCACTTCGCAAGGATTGTTAAGCGTGCATTTCTCACCCTTATCATTGGATGTATTATTAATCCCAATGACCACTCGTTCACCTTTTGCAATAATTGGTGACCCAGAAGTTCCACCTATTGTGTCGCAGCCTGGAGTGTAGCGAATAGAATCAGTCCAAGTCCATTGGCCTTCTTTAACTTGAAAAATAAAGTTATCAACTTCACACGAATAACCACGATCCCAATATCCAGAGATGATTTCAATAGGGTGACCGAGAGATGGTCTCATTGTATCGAGAAGTAAAGGCCGAACATTTGTTGTTTTAAAAATTTCTGCATAGGACTTATCTAGTTCATAAAGTGCAAGATCTGTATCTGTCATTGTAGCGTAGATAATTTTAGTTGTTTTGATTGGGAAAAGATTCATGCTCTTATCAAAAAGCTTCATCTCTCTTGCCATAGGTCGATTAAACCAAGCTTCACCGGGATTCAAATAACCAGTTGGCTTTTGAATACAGTGACCATTTGTCATAACAATTGCTTTTGCCGAAGAGGGCATGCCGTTAAATTTAATTAAGGCACCTGAACAGTTGGAGAGTTTTACAATTCCTTCAAAATCATACTCTAAAGAATTGAGAGTTTTTGATTTTAGCGGCGCTACTTGTAGGGCATCAAAAGGTGCCACAGGTAAAGCGAATGCAGAAGCTGACATAGTCATAATGGCCAGAAGCAAAAATGTTTTCATAAATTCTCCCATTTAATGGGGAGTTGTTACCAAAAAGATCTGGTATTTGTCTTGCTCTGTAAGGTTTTGCAAGAAATCTGTCTTGATCTTATTTTAGGCTAAAGCTCACTACTGGGGGCCGGCTCAAAAAGGGGTTCAAAGTCACCTAATTCTTTTGATTTTTGGAGAAGTCCCATAATGTCCTGGTCCAAAATCCCATAGATGTCTTCAAAGCGATTAAGAACATAATAAAGGGGTTGAGGAATGTCGATTCTGTAAGGCGTTCTTAAGGCGTTCAAAGTATCAAAGGGGAGGCGTTTAGGAACAGAGCTTTCAACGGAGTAAACTGTTTCATGAATCGATGAGAGCATCCCTCCGCCATAAGCACGAACACCCTGAGATGTATTCAGAAGACCAAACTCAATCGTGAACCAGAAGATCCGAAAGAGGCGACTTCTATCTTTTGGAGCAGCATTGAGGGCGAGCTTCCCAAACTCTTCCATAAAATTGGCATACTCTTTAAAAGTTAAAAGAGGAACATGCCCATAAAACTCATGAAAAATGTCTGGCTCTTGGATGTAATCAAGTTCTTCGGGTATACGAATGAAGCTTGCTGCTGGAAATTTCTTATTTGCTAGTAGAGTAAAGAATTCTTTTGCTGGAATTAATGCCGGAACAATTTCTACCTGCCATCCAGTAAAGTTTTTTAAACGTTGGTTGATAACATGATGTTGGGGAACATTCTTTCTAGAAAATTGAATACGTTCGAGGCCTTCAAGAAACTCCTTTGAAGCCCTTGTCTTTACTATCTCGGTTTGGCGCTCAATCAGAGTTGACCAGGTCGAATCTTCATCAGAAGTCCATTCAATTAACCCCTCTGCATTTGGTTGTTTTGAAACATACTTTGTCATGAAAAAGCCCCCACATAATTATAACCCAAGAAAAAATCTTTCTGTGTTTAAATGTAGAATTTTATTTGATAATGACTAGGAGATGTCCAAACTTAATACTCAATTATTTTATGCAAAAGATAGCTCTTATGAGGCAAACCGCACTCATTCTGAGGCCTTAGATAGAGACTTGGGTGTTGCCGTTGAGGCTATAGAGAATGGGCTTTTAGAGATAGCCAAGAGCAAATTGCCAGAAGGTGACCATAAGAATTGGGGGCAGGCCATTCATGGCGGAAATCAAACATGGGTGGGTCTCTCTCATCAAACGCTACAGACTCCTTATGGAGAGCTTCGTGAAATTTGTGAGCTTCTAAACCCTAAGGCCGGATCTACGGTGGTAGATTTAGGTGCAGGGTATGGCAGGCTTGGATTAATTTTGGGAAGTTTTTATCCTGAAGTCTATTTCATCGGTCATGAATATGTTCCTGAGCGAGTGAAAGAGGGCCAGAGGATTCTTGAGCTCTACAGCTGTCAAAATGCCCAGCTTTTTGAGAAGAATTTAACGTCACCTGATTACGAGCTACCAATCGCAGAATATTATTTCATTTATGATTATGGTACTGTTCCTCACTTGCGAAGAACAATCAAGCAACTAGAGTTCATAGCAGAAAAAAAGAATTTTAAAGTGATCGCTAGAGGGAAGGGAGTAAGAAGTCTTATTCAGTATGAATTCCCTTGGCTCTCCCAAGTCTATGATGCTGTTCATCGGGAATTTTATTCAATCTACTCTATGTCTCAAAATCTTTAGGGCAATTTGACTCAAGGTTATCCTGAAGAAGACGGGTTATCTTTAATTTTCTCTCTCTGGGTGAAAACTCAGAGAATTGAGATTTAAAATTATTCAAATCAACGTAAGAGAGGTTCATCCGTATCGTTTTGAATGGGCGAGGGAAATGCTGCCCAGGAGTTTGAACGTGGTGAAGTCCACCACTCAAGCAAAGTATCATCGCCCCATCATTGATGTTTTCTATGATATCGGCTGCACCACCTTTAACGGTCATTGGTTTTCCAAATTTATCAAGTCCCCCCGGTCTTTTCATTCGTCCTTCGGGAGCAATCATAATTACAGAATCTGGTCTGATGGATTTAAGATATGTGCTCCATGTATCATCTCTCTTCCTAGAAACGGAAGAAATATTTGGCAGCATAAGTTTCCAGAATGTTCCTACGATAGGACGATTTAACGTTATGTCTGCCCCTGGAACATTAACTTTATCTACAAGTTGCCACAAAAAGCTGAAGGGAAGGTATTGGATAAAGAGTGGCTCGTATAGAGAAGTATGATTGAGGAAAACCATCAGTCGAGCATTCTCCCAAGGCTTTTCAGGGACAGGAGTAATCCAATTAAATTTTCCTCTATAGAAAAGATGTGAGAATATTTTTACTGTAGCTAAAATACTAAAGCTTATTAATTTTCGCATTATTAAACTCTTCAGCCGTTATATCATAAAGAACAAAACCGCTAGGATAATGAGGATCATTCGCGACCCCTCGATAAGTCATGCCTAATTTTTGCAAAACTTTAATACTTGGTAAATTCGCTGGCATTGCCCTCGCTAGAATTCGATGAAGTTTTAAATCTTCAAACCCATATTTTAAAATCGCCAGTGAAGCTTCTGTAGCATATCCATGTCCCCAGAATTTCCTGAGAAATCTATAGCCAAGATCCACTTCCTTTGATTCTGGGAAATATCTTAGTCCGCACCACCCGAGATAAGTTCCATCTTTCAAGAGAACTGAGAAACGACCCATTTTATAAAGATTAAATTGGTTAAAAACAAGATCTGTAAGAATTCTTTGAGCATCGGCAAAATTATGAGTGACCGTATCGCCCGTGTACCTAACGACTTCTGGGTCAGAATTTAATTCAAACAGATGAAGTGCATCCTCATTTGTCATTGGTCGAATAAGAAGGCGATTTGTTTCAATCATCATTTGAGACTAGCTTGTTTCATTTGATCGGGCTAGACTTTTTCCTATGAATAAAAATTCACATTCTTTAGCGCCAGGCCTCCTTGCGATCATATGTTGGGCCAGTCTTGCGAGCTTAGGAAATCTTGTTATTCACCTACCACCTTTTTATGTTTTAGGTGTTTCCTTTTTGACAGGGTCTCTTCTTGCACTAAGAAAGCCGAAAGAGATGTTTGTGGACTTAAAGACAACCGCTTGGGGGACACTCGGCTATTACGGTTATCATTTTTTGTTGTTTTATTCTTTTCGATTTGCTCCAGCAATTGAGGCGAATTTAATTAATTACCTCTGGCCCATGCTCATGGTCTTATTGACACCATTATTTTTTCCAAAGACAAAACTAAAATATTATCATTTTTTTGGAGCACTTTTGGCTACAGCTGGCTGTATCGTTTTAGTTTTTGGAAAAGGGGCAGAATTTCAATCCAATAATATAAAGGGTTACTTACTTGCACTTGGTGCCGCGTTCTCATGGCCTATTTATTCTTTAGGAAAAAAGAAAATGGGCTCCTCCTCAGTTTGGTCCGTGGGTGGCTATTGTTTTCTTACGGGTTTGTTGTGTTTTCTAACTCATTTTTGTATTGAGCCCAGAGTTGTCCTTCAGTGGAACGATGCTCTGATATTAATGGTGATGGGGCTTGGACCTTTTGGTTTTGCCTTTTACGCCTGGGACTATTCCCTTCTTAAAGGAAACCCCCAAGTTATTGGTGCTCTTTCCTATTTAACGCCTGTTCTTTCCACACTTGGTCTGGTGCTTTTTACTGACCAAATGATGACACTGCCCACTGCACTGGCCATGATTTTGATAATTGCAGGTGCGAGTTCTGGACTTCTTGATTTTCTTCTTTCGAAGGATTTGGTAAAATAAGGTATCGGAGACAATATGCACGAAGCTTGCAGTATAGACAAAAGAGACACGGGTGTGTTTCTTGCCAATGAAAAAAAGACGAAATGGGTTACACTTATTACACTTTTCACTATGGTCGTTGAGATCATCGTTGGATACTGGTCCGGCTCAATGGCACTCTTGGCCGATGGGTGGCACATGGCTTCTCATACGCTCGCCCTTGGTCTGTCTTTAGTTGTCTATTATCTCTATCGTCATCCTCGTTTCAAATCGTCCTTTACCTTTGGTGGGGGGAAAATCCTGTCTCTGGGTGGTTACACCAGTGCAATGATTTTAATTCTAATTGCTATCTCAATGATTGTAGAATCCATCTCTCGCTTTTATGAAACTCAGACAATTCATTATGAGCAGGCGATTATGGTGGCGGTTGTGGGCCTCATTGTGAATCTAATCTGTGCAATGATTATGCACAGAGATGAAGCTTTTGATCATAAAGAGAATCATCATCACTGTGATCACGACCACTCTCATCCAAAAAATAAACTAGCGCCTGCAAATAATCATCAGCACCAACATCTTCACAATCATAGTCATTCGCACGGCCATGATCATAACCATGATAGTGCTTACATCCATATTGTGACAGATGCTCTGACTTCAGTGTTTGCCATCATTGCACTCCTTTTGGGTCGTTGGCAGGGTTGGAGTTGGTTGGATCCTCTTGTTGGAGTTATCGGTGGTTTCGTGGTTTTAAAATGGTCCATCGGTTTAATTCACCAAAGCGGAATGGATCTTTTGGATGCTCATGATGATTCTATTGACCAGGAAAAGTTAATTAAACAAATTGAACTCGATGGTTCCAAAGTTTTGGATATCCATCTGTGGAAACTTGCTCCGGGGCAAGTTGGTTGCGAGCTTGTGATAAGGAAAAATCTTGAACAACGCTCTTCTGATTACAGGGATCTGATTTCAAAAAAATTTAATATTCATCATCTTATCATTGAAGTTATTTAAATGAATTGGACTCCCTCAGAGAGACGTTTGCTTCGTTCTCTAAGCACTCCTGCTAAGATTCAAGACTACGTGAATGATCTTATTTATAATCCCACTGATCATGCTTCCTCTCCAAGGTGGGTGATGATTACAGGTGAGGGGCACTGCTTCGAGGGTGGACTGTTGGCGGCGGCAGCATTGGAATACCATGGACACAAACCTTTAATGGTTGATCTTATAGCTGAAAATGATGATCACCATGTTCTTACTGTCTATAAAACCGATACTGGGTGGGGAAGTATATCGAAATCAAATACCACTCTGCTTGCTGGTCGATTGCCTTATTATCAGAGTGTTCGTGAGCTTGTTATGAGTTATTTTGATTTTTATTTTAATACAAAAGGCAAGCACAGCCTCTATGGCTATTCAAATCCTATAAATCTTAATCGTTATAACAACTGGGAATGGAGAACCACTGATGCAGATCTTTTAAATCTCGGCATGAGTTTTAATGACCTGACTCATTTTGAAATTATTGACCCAAGAATATTAAAAAAATTACCTCCTGTCCCCAAAAGACTCCAGGAGGCCTGCTTTCTCGGATCTGATCCAAATGGTTTGTATAAGGCCTAGATCTCATTCACCTGCATAAGATGAATACCTTTTAGAGTAGGGTGATTCTCAAACTTCTTAAGATAGTCATAAAGTGGAACTTCCATCACTCTTTTTTCTGAAGATGAACTCGCGTGTCTCAGGTAAGTGCCATTTTTCTTCTGAAAAATTATTCCTTGATGGGATACGTTCATATGTGTCCCGATTGCGTCTGTTAAGTCCCAGTTTGGTCTGACGAAGCTGACAATTGCTCCATTAGGTATGAGCTTGAGGACTTGAGGTTTTGTTACTAGAGTTGCAATAGGTAAATAATTTAAACGAGCAACAATGGGTGTATATTGGGAAGCGTAGCTTCGTAACTCTTCTAATAATGATTCGCGCTCCAACTGAGTCGCTTCAGGAACTTTAATTTCATTTATTTTTATTTTTTTTAACCAGCCAGGAAGATCAATAACGGCTTCGGCAGTTTTTGTTTCAGAAGAGGGAAGTATCAGATGATTAATTTCTTTTAAAAGACCGTTCTTGATATTATTTGGAATCCACTGCAAGCTCGGGAAATGATTTCTCTTAAGGTAATCAACTTGTGAGCTTTCGTAGCGAATTTCATCCATTTTATTTTCGAATTCATCAACATCTCTTGAGAGAGCTAGGCTTACTGTTGTTTCTACAAAAGTGGTGCAATCAAATGTATCAAATCGATATAGTGGATCTTGATCATAGCGACCATTTTCACCCTCTCCGAGTGGACCACCATCCCCATAAGGCAAACCGATGAAGTTTTGTGAAAAGAGATCCATGCGAATATCAGTTGATAATTCACTGTCTAATTTTGAAAGAAGATTTTCTGCCTGCTCACGTGGTGAGGCAAATACGGGTAATGAGATCAAGAAAAAGAGGATGAACTTTTTCATAATTAAAAGTGGCCTTTAAAGTAAAAATTTTTTAGGAAATTAATAACTTAGGGACCATTTGTCACTTACCAAAAAGATGAGAGTAATTTCTTCATGGAAGCTGGCTCTATGTATCTGATTTTACGTTGTTATTGAGGCCCCGTCTTAAAAGGCCATGAAGCATTCGGTGAATAAGATCTTCCGTAGGTAATGGCAAAAGGTTCATTTCAAAACGACTTCTTTTAATAAGGCTTTTGAGTCCACTGATGATCAATCGATAGGCAATAATTTTTAGGCGCTGAAGTGTTCCGAAAGTTAATTCGCCAACTTTGGCCTTACCCATTTTTTTAGAAAGAATAGAAAAGTAACCCTGCTCTCGTCTTTCAAATCTTTCCTCAAAACGAATGAGAATTTTCCATAAGTATCGATTCCAAAAAGACACGCTTATGAATTCTGAAGTCCAAATATTTGAATAGCGCTTGGTAAATAAAACTCTTGCCGCAAGTTTGACCTCTCCGATGAGCATATTGGCACGAGGAGATTTTTGAGTCGTACTTAAGCTCCAGCTTTCTACCACAGACCAGTAATCCTCAAGAGAGTGTCGTCTTAATTGCTCTAAGCACTCGACTAGGCAAAGCGTAAAGCCCATACCTTGGAGTTTAATATATTCTTGCCTCTCCTTAAGCCATTCTTTGGTAGGAGCTTCTACAATATATTTCACGGAAGCTGGCTTTGTTTCAGTCTGGATTTCAATTTTAAGGTTTGTTGATTTAATTAAACTTGAACCATCTGCTGCTAAGGTCAAATGAGTATTCTCTTCAGGAGAATTTCTAATGAATTCAATATTACAAACATTTTCAGTCTTGAGAATTTTAAGAGCGAGCTCAATAGCAGTGATGTCTCTTTCATCGAGAGTTGGTCCAACTTCTTGTTCAGGAGAATTTCGGACAACACTGAAGGCAATCGGAAGTAGAGAGCGCAAGACCTTAAAGGGGCCAATCGCAAAAACGAGTTTTAATAATTTCCTCCAGCCAAACTGTTTCTGAAGAATTTTTCCAAAATTATTTCTTGAAGAAATTGCATTTGCCGTGAGATAGACCTGGGAAAGTCCACGAAGGGCAGCCTGAACTTCAATTCGAAGATTTATGTTGGCTTCACTTAGGAGTCGAACTAAGTCACTTAAAGAACGAATGAACTCACCCTGATTTCCATTGGTGATAAAATCACTGATAACTTTCTTACCTTTCTCAGTTGTGAGCTCTTCTGGGTTCTCGACGAGCTTTGAGAGTCCTTCGAAAATTCCTTTCTGATCGTTAAGAATTAATCGATAAAGAAAAGCGAAAAATTCTCTTACGGTTGACTGGTCCCATGTAAAACAAGGATTGAGGTCGATTAGCTTGATCTGAAGATTGTCAGCATCATAAAGAATATTTCCAGCGTGAGGATCGGCCCAGATGATTCCTTTTTGAAACATCATGTACAAGTAAGCCTCTGTTACAATATCTGCGATAGTCATTCTTTCAAGGTAGCGAGAATGGACAACAGAAGTTATCTTTTCCCCTCTTATTCTTCCCATTAAGACAACATCTGTCTCGACGTGATAAAAGTCAGGGACCTGTAAGCTAAAAGCTCCTTTGAGGGCTTCTTTTACATTTTCTGCATTTTTTTTCTCAATCCTGAAATCAAGCTCGCCTATACTTTGAGCCGCGTAATTAATGATCGTTCTTTTTAAGGCCATGATCAGGCTTCTGACTTCTGTAATATCATCAGAGGATAAGTCACTTGTGTCGAGTGATTTATCTAGATGTTCGAGGATTGCGAGAAGGGTCGCTTTTTGTTCTTCAAAGAGTTGAGTTAGCCCTGGTCTTTGAACTTTAAGAAGTACAGTACCTGTCGTTTCAAATTTAATTTTTCCAATTTCAGTTAGTTCAAATTCATAAATTGCTCCAACAGACGCTCCTGCAAATGCATTGTGTACCGTCGTTGGAATTTTAATATACTCTTTGTACTCGGCCCAAGATGGTCTTTCAAAAATTTTCAGGACATACTTCCAAGATTTTTCCTGGCTTCCGAAAATTCCTCCGAGCTTATCTTGCTGGTGACGGAGTTCTCTGGCAAGAGAAGGTGGAGCTAGCTCTGCAAGTACCTGGGCAAGCTTCACATACATTCCCCCTAACTCCTGAAGAACTATGGAAATAATTCTCCCTTGAGAAAGTTCCTCTCTGGGCGTGCAAAGGATGCTGATTAAAGCAGTCATGCAGCGATCATCTGGAAGATGATTAACGGCTTCATCGATCAGAGGAAGAAGTAAATTTCTTCCTTTTAAGTTATCTTTTAGAGTTTCAACTAATTTAGGTCTAACTTGATTATTGTAAAAGCTATGAAGAACTTTATGAGTGAGCTGAGTTAGGCGAAGGTGCTCAGATTCAGGTAGTTCATAGAGTGCTGTAAAAAGGGGTTCTTTCAAATAGGGAATAATAGAGAGAGCTTCATTTGAGAAGGCCGGAAAAAGTTTAAAGAGTGGTAGATATCTTTTTGCTATGGTTCCAACCATATCCTCAAGTAAATCTACTTGATCAAGCATTTCAAAAATAGTTGGATAAGCACCTATGGTCTCGAGTAGTTTTTGAAGAGTTCTTCCAAGAGCTTCAGCAAGTTTTTGCTCATCAACAAGATTTTCTTCTAATTTTTTTATTCCTAAGAATTGTAAGGCTTCAATTGTCGCCTCAATATCTGGGGGAAGTGCATCCTCTTCATCAAATCCCAGATGTACCATATCTCTGGCAAGGACGGACCATGATCGTTTTAATTGAGAGCTAGATACATCAGGCAGATCAACTTTTGAGATTGCCCTAGAGAAGAAAAAGCCTAATGAATCGGCGTAATTCTTACAGTCCGTGGCAAGTTCTGCAACCCAAGTATATTCCTTCATTAATAACAACCCTTTGACTGAATCAGTTTACAGAAAAATCAAGGAACTTCCACCTTCACCTTTATAGGCAAATAGATAACACCTTCGGTGGAAACGAACTAAAATACTCTGGAAAATTGCACCGCTGCTAGACCTATTTTATCTCTTAGGCCAGAATTCACTTTTAACTTTTTAACCATTGGAGATTTTATGAAATTGTATTACAGCCCAGGTGCCTGCTCACTTGCTCCGCACATTGTTATGGCAGAACTTAACATGGTTTATGAACTTGAATCTGTAAACCTTACTAACAAGACGATTACATCTGGAGATTATAAGCACATTAATATGAAAGGGTGCGTTCCAGCTCTAAAAATGGAAAATGGTGAAATTCTTACTGAGGGTGCAATCATTTCTCAGTACCTTGCTGACTATAAAAATGATGGAACGATGCTTGCTAAATTTGGCACTTCAGACCGTTTTCGCACTCTTGAGTGGACGAACTTTGTTGCAACAGAAATTCATAAAAATTTCTCACCACTTTTCGGTACTGAAAAAATGTTTAAATCGACTGAGACTCAAAATGATGTGAAAAATTTTTACAAAAATGTTCTTACAGATAAATTCAATTTTTTGGCCGAAAAGTTAGGTCAAAATAATTACCTTATGGGTAACGATTTCACAATTGCAGATGCCTATCTATTTACTTGTCTCACTTGGACAAAATATGTTGGAATCGATATGACTCTTTGGTCAAATCTTAACACATATATGAAGAGAGTTTCAGAGCGTCCAGCAGTAATTAAAGCAATGAAAGAGGAAGGCCTAATTAAGTAATTAGAAATTTTTCAAGGGGTCTCGGAATTTCCGAGGCCCTTATTCCAAGGCTTGCTCAATAATTTCTGCTAATCCTTTTAAGTTTGCTTTATCAAGTTCATGCTTCGAATTAACTAATGTCTTCACCTTGCCTTTTTTTATCCAGGAAGATGTAAGGAGCGTTTCTTCTGCAGTCACATTTCTATCCAGATCGCCATGAACCAATGTTATTGGGATATCAATATCGCTGAAGTCTTCCTTTGTTAAACCATCAAGTCGCTCAAGATTTTGAAACATGTGAGCAGTAGATCTCAAAACCATTTTCCAGTCCTCTCCATGTTTCTCATGCAGGGAATCGGCGAATTGAGGCATTTTTGCCAAGATGTATTCTGGGTCTAGCATGGCCATTTCTCGTGCCAATATTTTTGGGGACCAGTTAAATTTTGTACCATAGGTGATGATAGTATTTATGGGAGAGTCTTCGAAATGGGCTTTATGATATAGCGCAATATAGCCGCCAATTGAATAACCAAAAATTGCTGAAGACTTGATGTTGTTGGAACTTAAAAACAGGTCTAAAGCCTTAGCAAAACAGTCGATTCTAAACTCTTCAAAATTTTTACTTCCCGGTCCGTGTCCGGAAAAATCAAATGTATGCGTTTTATAACCTTTGGTTTCAAAGATTTCTATTAGGGAAGTGAGATCCTTAGAAGTACCAAGTGCCCCATGTAAAAAAACAATATGAGAATTAGGTTTCGAGCTCGCCATTGTTATCCTTTTTGATTTCAAAACAATGATAACAAAAAACTAGATGCCTGACAGCAATACTTTGGGGATGAAAAAAAATTAACTGATTAAAAAAAAATCATGTTCTTGTTAAAGCTCTGCGGTGGAGTACTATTATTCTATTCGTTTAATTTAAAAAAGAGCCGTGTATGACTGATGCTAAAGACCTCTCACCCTTGGAAGTGATTCTAGAGAAAGTAAGGGCAAAATTGCCAATTCAAAATCCTCTACATAGTTTTGTTCATAATAATATTTTAATGATGTTTGAGGGAAAAGAATTTCATGAAGCTTTGGCCGATGCTGGAGCTTTATATCGAGCTAATTCTTACTGGTCAGTTGAAAAATATAAGCAGAAGTACGTTGAAAATAAAATCACAATGAATGATGTCAACTTAGGAATAGATCAGTACTTACTTCATTATAATAATTCTGAAACTGCTAAAATGCTAAATTTAGACCTTAAGGATTTTTACTTGAGGTTAATGTTTGCAGATATTGCTTTTAATGATGATGAAATTCAGCCTGATATTGAAGATCGAGAACTTTGGGAAGCATGTGCACAGAAAATGAACGGGCAGGAGTTAATTCTACCTCAGGGTGGTAAAAAATATCGTGCTAAGGCCTACTGGGAAAAATACTATAATGAGTCTTTGGCGGCTTCAACTCATCCCTACGTTATTAAACTCATTTCAAGCTTTTTAGATCAAGGACAAAGTTTCTGGTCAAACCCATTTGTAAAAAAAGGTTTTTGGGCATTCTTTATCGATGATGTGGAAGTTGTTAGAAAGTACGGGACTGAATGGCAAAAGATTCTTGCAAAAAAAGTTAACGCATACAATGGACTTCCACCCAAACAGATTATTGAAGCAGAATTAAGTCGAATTAATATCCCAATGGAATCCTGGGAGAATTATTTACTGGAGCTACTTTTCGATCTTAAAGGCTGGTCAGGAATGGTCAATAAGCTCGAAACGGAGCCTTGGCAGGCAACAGTTCAAGCACCAAACATTAAGCTTGTTGATTTTATTGCAGCACTTATTTTAGTTGAAACTTCTCTTGATGAATACCATGCAAAATTACACTCAACTGATCTTGCGATGATTTATGGTAGAGAAGAAACAATTTCATTGCGAAGTTTTCACCTGAGTCTGGCCCTTTATCAGATTGTTAGAGCATTCAATGTTCCAATCCCCTGGATTGAAAAATTATCATCTGAAGAATTAGTCACTCTAATCAAGAATGTTGACTCTTCTGAAAAAGAGCATTTAGTAAGGCTCTGGCATGAGGCTTTTGAAAATCATTTTTATAGGGAAGCTTTATCCGCTATCGTTTCTCATGATCGCTCGAATAATAAGGTCACTCCCACTGATGCTCAGGTTCTTTTTTGTATTGATGATAGGGAAGAGTCAATTCGTAGGCATCTTGAAGAAATAAATCCGAATATTAAAACATTCGGAGTTGTTGGATTCTTTGGCATTGATATGAAGTTTAGTAGCCTTAAGCATAAGCGACTAATAGCTCAGTGTCCTCCAGTTATTCAGCCAAGTCGGATAGTAAGAGAAGTTCCCAAAAATACCAAAAATGCGGAGAGTTTCTTAAAGCTAAATCAATTAAAAGGTATGTCTGACTTAAGCTTGTATTACATGTCTCGTACTCTAGTGAGAGGTTTCCTTTCAACTCTTATCTTAGGTGTTGTCAGCATAGTTCCCATGTTTCTTCAGGTTTTCTTTCCAAAGCAAAGCAAGGGGTTCCGCGAGAAGTTTAATCATTTTGTGAGCCCACTGCCCGAATCCGAGATTTCCCTAGATCATACTGATGAGAGGACAGGTTATACGAAGAAAGAAATGGCGAAGATTGTTGAAGCGATTATTTCAATGTGTGGCCTAAAAAAAGAGTTCTCTAAACTCGTTATTTTGATGGGACATGGCTCTACAAGTAATAATAATCCTTTCAAACAGGCCTATGGATGTGGAGCCTGTGGCGGAAACGCTGGTGTTCCAAATTCTCGAGCTTTTGCAAAAATGGCAAACGACCCGGAAGTTCGAATCCATCTGGAAGCTGCCGGTATATCTATTCCAAAAGAAACTTATGTTGTGTCCGGTTTTCATGACACTTGTACTGATGAAATTCATTTTTTTGATCTTGAATTTCTTCCAGAAAGCTATCTGGAAGAGTTTGCAAAAATTCGATCTTATCTTCAAGAAGCCTGTAAGCTTAACGCATTTGAAAGATGTCAGCGCTTTAGTCTTCCAAGGGCGAAACATGATCCCGAATTCGCCATAAAGCACGTTAGAGAAAGAGCAGAAGATTTGGCCCAACCACGCCCAGAATATGGTCATTCAACGAATGCTCTTGCAATTGTTGGACTTCGTGATTTGACTAAAGGTCTTTTTCTGAATCGACGATCATTCCTTTTAACATATGATTGGAAAATAGATCCGCAGGGTGAAATCCTTCAACAAGTTATCCTTGGTGGTATTCCTGTTGCTGTAAATATTAATATGGATTATTACTTTTCGTGTGTTGATAACGATAATTTTGGATGTGGCTCAAAGTTACCTCTTAATCTAACTTCTCTTTTGGGAGTTATGACTGGCTCTTCAAGTGATTTAAGAATCGGTCTAGCTCGTCAAATGGTTGAAATTCACGAACCGATAAGGAATATGACAATTGTTGAAGCTCCTCTAGAAAGAGTTAAAAAGATCTTTGACAATCATGGACGGCTAAAAAAGCTACTTTATAATCATTGGATGAGGCTGTGTGTTTTTGATCCAGAACTTAATGAATGGTTTATTTTTAAGGAACATGAATTTAAAAAATTAGAGATTGATATCCTTGCTATGAAAAATTACAAGACTTCAGTGGACTTAATAAATAAGAAAACTTCCGAAGATGATTTTGCGGAGATTGGCTAATGGAACATTTATTTCTCTCTTTACTTCTAATTCCATTCAGTTGGATTGTTTTTTTGGGCCTTAGTTTCTTTGCAAGAATGGATCTGCCTGAAAGGTTCTTATCTGAGAGTGTTAAATGGATGTCAATCCTCACAAGTCTCATAAGCTTAGCACTAAGTATTCTTGTTATTCACAATGGTTCCCTACCAATTTCTATTAATTATCCCGCTTGGATCCAAGTTGGTGATTATGATTTTAAAATCCGGTTTATCATTGATTTGCTTGGATCCACTTATGCGTTGCTGACTTGTCTTCTCATTGGAATTATTTTTCGATTCTCTCGGAATTACTTGCATAAAGAAGAGGGCTATTTTAGGTTTATTTTTCTTCTAACGACTCTTATGTTGGGCTTAAATATAGTCAGCTTTGCGCGATCTTTAGATTTGATCTTTGCTGGTTGGGAATTAGTAGGGACGGCATCAGTACTTCTAATTGGGTACTTTTATAATCAGTCTCAACCAGTCCGGCATTCTTTAAAGGCAGTTGTTAGCTATCGCTTTTGTGATATGGGAATTCTTGCTGCTGCCGCTTGGGCGCATCATTACATGCACACTACAGATTTTGTTGAAATTCCCTCATTGCTACATAATATCCATTTGCAAGAGTCTGGTCATGGTGGTGTTGTTGCGATGACATTCATTGGTTTATTTATTATCTGGGCGGCACTCGCCAAAAGTGGGCAGCTCCCATTTAGTTCATGGTTGCCGGCCGCAATGGAAGGTCCAACTCCCTCAAGTGCTATTTTCTATGGTGCACTCTCAGTACATCTAGGACCCTTCTTACTTTTAAGATTCTATAGCTTCTTTGAACACTTCCCACTTTTATTATGGACGATAGGAATTGTTGGCGCATTGAGTGCCCTTTATGCAACAGCAGTGGGCAGAACTCGTTCAGATGCAAAGACGATGCTTGCATTTGCAACAATTTCTCAAGTGGGTATCATTTGGGTTGAAATTTCACTTGGTTTTACTAAATTCGCCCTGTTTCATATTGTTGCACACGCAAGTCTTCGAACTTGGCAGTTTTTAAGATCCTCTTCCTTGATTCAGGATTTTTTCGAGAATCCTGTGGTTCAAGAAAATGCGCTTATTGATAGAAAACTTTCTATCGAAAAAATTGTTTCAAGATCCTTTCGTAGACGTTTCTATGTGCATGCTCTCCATGGTTTTCACTTAGATTATTTTTCTGGAAAGATTCTAGAAGGTCTTTCGTGGCCAATTCGAACTTATATTGAGTTTGAAAAAAAATGGATGAAAATTAATAATTCCCTCATGATGTTCATTTTTAAAAAGAGATAAATTATGACGATATCACGTAGCCTTCCCATCTTTGAGATTAGCAGTAAATTTCAACAGTTAATTTTTACTCTTCTTTTTGTTTTGGGAATAACCTTTTTAACGCTCTTTCTTGTTCAAGATAGCGCCACTAATTTTCAAATCAATACCTCAATCTTTGAATTTAACTTTGATCAGTTTAGTCTTTTTACTGGGGCCGTTTTTTGTATCTCTCTTCTCGTTGGTCTCTATCCAATTCGTAAAGAGAACACCATCAGCTCCTCACTCATCTATTACATCCTTGGTGCTGTTGGTATTATTCTTTCCAATAATCTTCTAACTTTTTTTATCTTTTGGAGTTTCCAACGCTCGCTTCCAGCAATTAGATTTATCCGTAGTATCAGGCAGGATCAAACTTCAGGCGGTGGTACATATTTAATTCAGCATGCACTGACTTTTTTGTGTTTATTGGGATTGATTTTTTTTGCTGCTCAAAGTGGTTTAACCACTGCTTCTTTTTCTGAATTCCCTGCTGAGTTTTTTACCTGGCCAGTTCTTATCCTTGCTTTTATTATCATCTATGAATCCCATGGTGTTTTTCCCTTCCATTCATGGATTCATGACATGGTAGGAAATCTTGCTTGGTATCAGATTTCAAGCATTTTTCTTTCTCGTGCCGGTGTTTTGCTTTTTGTAAAATTTCTCATGCCCACTTTGAATCAGGATCCGGATATTTTTACCTTGTCACTTCTAGGTTTATCTATTTTTTCTTCTATCTATTGGACTATACGAGGAATCTTTGAAACAAATGTTTCTCAAACAACAACCTATTTTTATGTTGCCCAGTCTTCATTGATTTTAACTGGTCTTCAGGCAGATTCAACCGCGGCACGTGGTGCGTATTTGCACATGATGGTCATCTCACTCTCTGCAACGGCACTTTGGTCTTTAGTGAGCTATGTTCAGCGGTTCACAAGTATTAAACGTTTGAATCAATTTTATGGACTTGCTCAGTACTATCCGAAGTTAGCAACATTGTTTTGCCTTTTCGGTTTTTGCATGATCGGAATTCCTCTTGGAGCTTCATTTGTTGTAGAGGATCTCGTTATTAACGGACTTCTTGATAGACATCCACTTCTTGGTCTTGGGCACATCCTTGCAACATGTTTAAATGGTATTCTTTTCTTTTTAGTTTTTTCTAAGTTGTTTTTGGGGCAAAGCTCTTATCCTCAGAAGATTAAGAATTTTGACATGTCATTAGGACAAATGTTTCCTTACGTCATAATCCTACTTTTAATGTTTTTTATCGGCATGACTCCAAACCTATTTCTAGTTGGATTAAAGTGGTAGGGGATATAAAATTAGGCGGGATTTATCAGCACTATAAGGGCATGAATTATAGAGTGATAAACCTGGCGAAACATTCAGAGACTCTAGAGTGGATGGTCTACTATGAATGCCTGTATGATAACTCAGAAGCTTCATATTGGGTTCGTCCATTATCCATGTTTTGCGAAACGGTTGAAGTTGAGGGAAAGCTTGTACCACGCTTTAGATATATTGGTGCCCAAAAAGGTGACACTCGACTTTAGCTTTGGTTCAGTTGACGTTTAAGAAGGATAGGTGGTGCATTTTCTGGGTCTTCCGGCCAGTGGTGACGAGGATACTCCCTTCTAAACTCTTTGAGCATCTCTTGATAAGTTTTTTTCCAGAAGCCTTGAAGATCTTTTGTGACTTGTAAGGGACGCTTATGGGGTCCTATAAGCCTTAAGGTCAGTGATAACTTATTTGGTCCCAGTTTTGGTGACTCTTTTAGTCCGAAGAAATCTTGAATTGCTGCCTCGATATAGGGCTCTTGATTAAACGGGTAGTGGATTTTCTGGTCCTTTTTACCTCCAAGATTCATTGACCATGGTAGGTGAAGGTTGAGTTCATTTTCCTGAGTGAACTCTTTAAAAAAATAGTCCAATGATTTCCAATTCATTTCGCCGCAATATTCAAAATATTCATTAACTTTTGGATCAATTAGCTCGTAGTTACCCTTAATCTTATTCCAATAATGAAAGCGATTATAGGTCTCACTTTCCTTCCACTGATTCCATTTTTTTGAAAACTGTCCCTCGGCCGACTGAAGTATTTTTCCCTTTTGCTGATCTGTGATTTTACTCCACTCTAGCTTTGTATTTTGCTCATCAAGAACGATGCTGCCAAGTTTTGTAATGGATCTTATGGCAAATTCTTCATTCACTACAATTTGATCCTCAGTTACGAAGGGAAAGGGAAGGTGATCAAATAACCAATCTTCCTCGATCGATATAATTTTTATCGCTTCCTGTTTTTGGGTAATATCTAGAACAAGGTAAAACCCTTCTTGGAGTGTTCCTAAAGAGGGATGAAGTTTAATACTCTTGCCAGAAAAATGGATGAGATCGTTTTGTTTTGGACGGTATTTTGCGACTTGATCTATAAAACCACTTATAAGAGATTTTTCCCAATGATAATCTTTGACTTCATTTGATTCAAGGTACGTACTTAGGCGTTTAATCAATCGTCCAGTGGTATCTCTCTCTAAATCTTGGCAAATAAAATTTATGAGTTGTTTTTTTTCATCTCTTGGAAGGACTTCACCTTCCTTCATGACCCTTGCAACCCTTAGGTTCACAGGGTATTTTGAAAGTTCAAGGCCAAGTGGTGTAGGTTTGCTCCCCTCATCAATGACACCCATGAGGAAACAAAGATCTTTTGCTTTATTCCAGCGCTCTGGTGGAGGTGGGGTGATCCATCTTAGGAGGTTTTTAAATTGAACGAATTGGAAAAAGACATCAGTTAAATCCGCTCTTGTGATTTCTGGTAGTGTGAAGTTTTCTCTGCTTTCAAAGTCTTGAAGTGAATAAAGGCGATAGCATATTCCAGGGGAGGTTCTTCCTGCTCGACCAGAGCGCTGAATGGCAGAGGACTTGGTAACAGGTCTATCAGTTATTATTTTGAGCCCATTCCAGGGCGAGTAGTGCGCCTCTCTCTGAATCCCTATATCTATAACCGCCTTAATCCCTGGTATTGTTACAGAGCTTTCTGCAATATTTGTAGAAAGTATAATCTTCCTCTTTGAAGAAATTCCAAGAGCATTCTCCTGTTCTTCCTTCGAGACCTCAGAATGTAAAATAAAAACATCCCCGTAACGATCTTGTAGGTAGTTTTGAATTTTTAATATTTCTCTCATCCCAGGCAAAAATATTAAAACATCATCATGCTTTGGGATTTTTTCTAGTGAGTCACGAATTTTAATTTCTAGATTTTGATTTAATATGCTGGGTTGATTTGGGAGGTAGTGAATTTCAACAGGGTAATTTTGTGCCTCAATTTCTATGGTTGTAGCATCATGGAAATTTTTTAAAAGTTCGGTATCTAGCGTTGCTGACATTAAAATAATTTTTAAATTTTTTCTTTTTGATTGAAGCTCAAGTAAGAAAGCGAGGGCCATGTCTGTTTCAAGATGTCTCTCATGAAATTCATCCAATATAACGACATCCACATTCCTCAGTTCCTGATCAGATAAAGCCTTTTTTAGAAAAGTTCCCTCGGTATAAAACGTAAGAAATGTTTTTTCCGATGTTTTATTTTCAAAACGAAAGTGGTAACCGATTTCATCCCCAATTTTAAGACTTTCTTCTTGGGCAATTCTTTCCGCGGCCAGTTTGGCGGCCAGACGCCTTGGCTCAAGAACAATCACTTTTTTATCCAGATTTTTTGCAATATACCATGGCAGGCGAGTCGTCTTCCCCGAGCCAGGCGAAGCCTTGATAAGAATAGTCGAGAATTCCGTGACCTTTTTAAGGATTTCTTCAAGGTAGCCATCAATAGGAAGAGAAATTTTTTGATATAACATTGAATGTTTTTGATCTTACATTGATAATAATGAAAATCATAGGAGAGAGATATGTCTGATTGCCCATGCCGTGTTTTGGAAACAACTAAAGCTGAATTTGACGTTTGTTGTGGACCCATCATTAAAGGATCTAAAAAAGCAGCAACTGCTGAGTCACTTATGAGGTCTCGCTATACGGCCTACGTTGTAAGAGATATGGATTTTATCGATAGCACCCAAGTCCATGAGAAGCACGAAGTCTTTAATAAAGAAGAAGCACTTAAGTGGGCGGAAAGTTCTGAGTGGAAAGGCCTTGAGATAAAAACTACAAAGAAAGGCCAGGCTAATGATGATTCAGGTCTAGTTGAGTTTGTGGCCCATTATAAAGATAAAACTTCTGGAACAGAGCTTCGTCACCATGAAACTTCTTTGTTTCAAAAACATAATGGCGAGTGGAAATTTAAAGAGGGTAATGTTCATGGTGCCCAACCAGTCAAAAGACTTGAACCCAAATTAGGACGAAATGATCCTTGCCATTGCGGTTCAGGCAAAAAATTCAAAAAGTGCCATGGTGCTTAGTGAAGCAAGATCTTTTATCTGAACTTATTGGTAAGATGAAAACTGAGATGCAAGAGCTTGAAGTGGCTGCTAAGGCTACAAAAGAGTTTGCCACTGACCAGGAATTCAAGGCCGAAAGTAAGTACGATACGCGCTCTCTTGAGGCCTCTTATCTTGCAAGTGCTGAAGCCAGAAGAGTAGAGGACCTTAAGCTAGAAATTCAAATGCTAGAAGAAGTTGATCTTGAACTATCGAATAATTCACAAGAGGCCAGTATTGGGAGTCTCGTTGAACTTCTGCACAAGGGTGAAAGAAGAACCTATTTTCTTATACCGACTTCAGGTGGGACAATTTTAAAAATTGGAGACAAGGCTGTTTTGGTTGTCTCCATATTTTCCCCACTAGGCTCAGAAATGCTGGGGCTTAAGGCCGGTGAGGAATTTGAAGTCCAAACACCTAAAGAAACGAGAGCGTATAAAATTATGCAACTAAACTGACTGATTTAGTTGCCAATAGACCAATCCTTCGATTTTTATAACCCCTCGCAATTAGGTTCTCTCGTAATATCCATTAATCCAGTTCTAGAAAGTACCGATAATGACTCATGCGAGGTTAAGCATGAAATGGTTATTTTCATTGGTAGTTTTTGTTACCTTTCATTCAGTGGCAGATGTCTCTCCTGAAAGAGTTGTAAGTATGCTGGATCAAATGGTGGAAAAAAACGTCATTTCAAAGGAAGAAGCTGCCAAGGCCAAAGCCCGGATGCAATCATTAAGTTCTGAGCAATGGGTCGCTATCAATCGTCAGGCGGAAAAAGCCGCTTCACGATCTCCAGCTTCGGCTAGCGCTCATTCAGATAATAAGATTGAGGAAGTTCATGGGATTGATTTAGATAGTGTCCAATTCAAACAGATTCAAAGTGACTTGGAAAAAATTGTTCCAAAATATTAAGACTAGTAAGGCTCTCCAACATATTGCCAAAGGCGTTTCTTAATAAAACGTGGAATAAAAAATTCCATTCCTCGGGCGATGCCTTTTAGCCTTACAAAGCTTTTCATTCCCCATGGATAATGTGAAAGCAATACATTGCTATCTAAGACTCTAAAAAAATAATCAAGAATTATAGAAAGAATAATAATATCATCAAGAAGTCCAAGTACTGGTATCCAGTCTGGTATAAGATCAATAGGGGAAATCACAAGGGCGATTAGAGCAAGCACAATTTTTTTATCTCTTGCAGGAATCCTCTTATCATTTCCAACATCGAGTAAAAACTTTTTAAGATCTTTAAAAAATTTCATTTTGTAATCTCTCTTATAACGAGTGAAGTCGCTGCAAAAGCGAAAGCTCCTGTGACAAAGCTCACTGATCCAAAGCCCTCAGAGCAATCCATATTTTTTGCCATCCCTGGAGGTTTATGAGTCACACATCCATCAGGTGTCGGGTAGACAGCACGCTCATGGGACCAGACGGCCCATACTCCGAAGTTACCATCTGTTTCACCTGGAAAAGAAAAATCTTGACGTAGTTTTTTGCGAAGACGAGCGAGTAAGCGATCATTTGCAGATGTGGCCATGTCAGTAATTTTGATCTGTGATGGATCAGTTTTTCCACCTGCACCACCCATGACAACCAAGGGAATATTATTTTGTCTGCAGTAATCAATGAGGTAGCATTTGTTAGTAAAGTCATCACAGGCATCAACCACAAAATCATAATGCTTATCAAAAATTAACCCTAAATTTTTTGGACTAAAAAAACATTGCTTTGTATCTACTTCACAGAAAGGATTAATAAGCTCAATTCTTTCTTTCATCACATCCACTTTAAATTTACCAACAGTGCCATTTAGGGCGTGAACCTGGCGGTTAATATTGGTGACACAGACATCATCAAGATCAACCATTGTCATATGACCGATGCCGGTCCTTGCGAGCGCTTCAGCAACCCAAGAGCCAACTCCCCCGATTCCGATGACAAGAATTTTTGCCTGCCTAATTTTTAACATTCCTTTTATCCCATAAACTCTGACAATCCCGCCAAAGCGTGAATCAAAATCATCAACTAACATAATTCCTCGCCATTTTGTTGATTTTTAACTGGCCGCAAGCGGCCAATATATCATCTCCCTTTGTCCTGCGAACCATAACACGTAATTTCTCTGAAACGAGGAGCTCTTTGAACTTCTCAATTTCATCATCATCCGGCCTTTCCCACTTTGAATCAGGGAAAGGATTAAATGGAATGAGATTTATGATGGCTTTGCGATGGGCAAGTTTCTCAGCGAGGGCAAGGGCATGATCTTTAGTCATATTAAAATTTTTAATTAATAGGTATTCATAAGTTATAAATTGGCGCTTTAAGAGCATAAGCTTATCCAACTCATTTAATACCTCATCCAATGGATATTTTTGATTAATTGGAATGAGTTGATTTCTTTCATGATCAAAAGGAGAGTGAAGACTCAATGCAAAGTTAATCTTTGGGAAGTTTGAAAGTTGCCCTATGGCCGGTAGGTAACCAACTGTTGAAAGAGTCATTTGCCGATGTCCGACCCCAATACATTTTGTATCACTGAGGACCTCAACCGCTTTTTTTACTTCAATAAAATTATGTAGTGGTTCGCCCTGGCCCATAAAAACAATACTTGGCCTTAATGAGCGGGGCTTTTGCTGTAAAAGCCATTCAAAGGCAACTAAGTATTGACCCACAATTTCACCAGCGGTTAGCTGGCGCTTCAGGCCCTGAGTTCCAGTGTAGCAAAAGCTGCAATTCATCGCACAGCCAACTTGGGTCGAGAGGCATACAGTATAACGTTTAAAAAATGGGATTAGAACTGTTTCAACTTCCAACCCATCAGCAAATTGTAATTGAAATTTGACAGTGCCATCTTCAGATTCAAGGACTCGAGAAATTTTTGGTAAAGAAAAATCAAATGTTTCTGTAAACCATTCTATGGAATGAGGTGAAATATGGCGATCCCAAAAAGATCGGTCTTTGTAGAGACCATCAAGCCAAAAACGAAGGGAGGCTATAGCGAAGCCTTGTGATCCAAAAGTTTCTGCCCAATCTGATGCAGTTAGTGAGTAAGCCGAGGTTTTCATGATAATTCTAAATCTAGCCTATTTGTATCGAGGTGTCATAATATTGTTAATTATGAATAACAAAGCGAAAAATCTTCTTTTTTTAATCATTTTGATAGGCTGTAGCCATCAATTTTCAACTCCCTCAAAATTAGAAAATTTGAATCCAAATAGGGAAATTGGACCTAAACCCAGAATTATGGGTAAAACAAGGGCAATCTTTCATCTAATCGCCCCAAAAGAAGTAGAACTTCTTTTGCTTAATCAGGGAACCCAAAAAGAGGAATCCATAATTGTAAATAAGACTCTCTCCCAAATTGAGATGTCCCATGGGGATTGGGAGATTGTCGGCCTTAAATTGAATCATAAAATTTATCGAATTAATAAACTTAAAAAGAAGTTTGTTTTTCACTTAAAAAATGACCAGCTAACTTATGTTGGTAGCTACATCTTGGATTGTGCATTCAATAATAAGGTTTATCTTTCATCTTTAAAGAAGATGAGTTTTTATAATATTTATCACTTTAGTTCTGATACCAATCTTTGCGAAATGGTTGTTGGAAGTGAATATAAACGGGTCAATAGGGTATGGAAAAGCCTTAAAAGTGATAACAAATCTCTGCACTTGGGTTTTTAGCATGCCAAGAATTTGTGTAGAAGGGCTTTCTAAGCCATTACAAATCAAGTCGTTTTGTTATTTTTTATAAAATCTAAATTGAAATCTTTTTTGAGAAGCGTAGAATGTCCAAAGAAATCAAAATTTTTTTCTTGAATTTTGTAGTTGGACGTTAAATCAAGTTGCACGTATGTTGAATCCAAATCTCAAGAAAATCCGCAAGGCCAAAAGTCTGCCTCAAATCACATTTTTTTAATCTAGTGCATTTGATGCAGTATTAAACTTTTGTCCACCTCTGCGCTCCTAAGGGAGTCTAGTCATGAAGACCGGAGTTTTTAATTTAGGAATCACATTCTTAGTCCTTTTTAATTTATCAGCATGTAATAAAGATCAATTTTACGAAAAAAATTTTTTAGAAACCCCAACCGATGTTCCCAATGATGGGGCAACCACAGGAAGTGGTGATCAAGGTGGAATTGACTTCGGTGGGGATACTACTCAGGGTGGAGTGGATAGTGGCGAAACTTCCGGTGGAGTTGATGGATCAACCTCCGGTGGAACAAGTGGTGGCGAAACTTCCGGTGGAGTTGATGGATCAACCTCCGGTGGAACAAGTGGTGGTGAAACTACCGGTGGAGTTGATGGATCAACCGCCGGGGGAACAAGTGGTGGCGAAACTTCCGGTGGAGTTGATGGATCAACCGCCGGTGGAACAAGTGGTGGCGAAACTTCCGGTGGAGTTGATGGATCAACCGCCGGGGGAGCGACCACTGGCGGAACCACTTATGGAGATTGCAATAACGGTCACGGAAATGATCCTGACCATTTGGATGAATCAAATCCTACAATCGGCCTCGAAGCGAGATGTACCTTCGAAAAATTTACTCAAACATCTGAAAGTTCAAAAAAATTGGACATCCTTTGGGTCATTGATAATTCAGGATCTATGAATGATGAGCAGGACGCACTAGGGTCAAACTTTTCTGCTTTCATCGATGAGTTTATTCAGAAGAACGTAGATTTTAAGATGGCAATTACTACAACGGATACCAGTCGTCCTTATTTGAAAGGTGCAGTGGTTCCAGGCTCAGAAAGTAAGTTAAATGCTGTTATGGCCCAGTCAAATCCTCAAAAATTTATGGATGATTTTAGAAATCTCGTGAATGTAGGAACTCATGGATCCGGCAAAGAAAAAGGCCTTGAAGCGACTCAAGGATTTATGGAGAAATATGCGTCCACTTTTCTACGACCAGACGCTTACCTTGCTGTTGTATTAATTTCTGACGAAGAGGATCAGTCACCTCTGTCTGTTTCAAGCTATATGGACTATTTAAAATCTTTTAAGTCCACAGCTGGTTTAATCAAAATGTATTCAATTGTGGATGTCTTTAATTCTAATTGTTGTGACTATGGTGTAACAACCGGCTCACAAAGATATAAAGATGCTTCCTCACAAACTTCTGGAATCGTCTCCGATATCAGAGGAGATTTTTACAAGTCACTATCAGGAATGGGTGATTCACTAATTAAATTGTTAGATAGCTTTGCTCTTGGCCATACCCCACAACCTGGGACTTTGAAAGTCTACGTCAATGATTCTCTAGTTACAAATTTTACGTATGACTCAATTTCAAGGTCCATAAAGTTTGCTCAGAATGATCTTCCCCCTGTTGGTGCAACGATTAAAGTTTATTACGTGAAATAAGGGACTATATGATAAAAAGAATGATTGCTGGACTTTTCCTTTTGCTCATCTTTCAAAGCCTCGTGTATTCAGGTGAGGAATCACTTTATGATTTCCTTTGGCTTGATCCTGATAAAAAGGTCTATGTTCTGCAAAATAAATTGTTCAAAAAGGAGCATAAGTTTTACGCAGATTTAGGATACCTTTCTAATTTCACTTCTACTTTTCAGAAAACGGATGGTTTAAGTCTTAAAACAGGATTTTACTTTCACGAGGAGTGGGGACTTGAGGCGTTTTATAATAGATATCAAAACTCCACAAATGAAAACTGGAATAATGTAAGACAAATAAATGGTGCTGACCCTTTTGTTCGAAGATTAAATCAGTCTTATGGCGCAATGGTGATTTGGTCACCTTTTTATGGAAAGATAAACACATTTAATAAGATATATTACTTTGATTGGTCTTTTGGTGCGGGACTCGCAAAAATAGATGCTGAAAGTAATCGAAAAACTGTTGATGATACAAATTTGAAGTCGAACTACGATAGCGAAAAAATAAATGCAGCAGTTTGGAAAACAAAAGTAAAATTTCACCTGAAAGAGAATGTTCACTTAGGTGTTGAATGGATGCAGCACCATTACAAAGCAGCTGGTCCTGATAGGAATGGGAAATCGGGTACAGAAGCTTTTAAAACGAATCAAGATCTTATAATAAGTGTTGGGTTTTCATTCTAAGGTTGAAAAATGAAATATTTCATCTTCATGATACTAAGTTTTCATGCAATGAGCGAGACTTTATCTCAAAGATATGAGAAGGATAAATATTATTACACTGCCCTTAATGAATATTTTCTTGAAACATATGATAAGCATAAGTCCAAGGAGGATCTTGAAAGATTAGAGCGACTTCTCTATTTCACAGGTATTGAATTACTTGAGGATTATGAGACAAAACTTTTAGAGCAATATACAACATCCTCAACCAGTTTTATTCTTGGGAGGAGGTTTGCGCAATCCAAACAATATAAAAAGGCATTGTCCTATTTTGAAAAGGTTCATGAAGAGCATCGCTATTTTCCTGAGACTCAGCTTTCGAAGTCAAAAATTTATGGTGATCAAGCGGAATCTTTAAAGGAGAGTGAAGCCTTGGAACGTTGTAAGGCTTCTTCCGTTAAGCAAGAAAATCAGATCGAAAGCGTAAAGATAAAAAGATACTATCGAATGATTTTTGAAATTTGTCAGGTCTCGATTGCCAGAGAGCTTTATAAAAAAGGCAATTTTAGAGAATCTATTAATGCCTATGATAAGATAACTAAAAATTCCTATAAATGGCCTTATATCATCCTTGAAAAGGCCTGGGCCTATTATCAACTTGGTGACTATAATCGAACTCTTGGGCTTTTACTCACTTACAAGTCTCCATTATTAGAATCCTACTTCTTTCCAGAAGCCGAATATTTGGCGGCACTTTCTTACTTTAGATTATGCCTTTTTGAGGATAGTTTAATAATTGCGAAGCAATATGATCAATTTTATCGTCCCAGATTTACTGAACTCTATAAAGTGCTAGATAAGAATAGGGCTTCTCAAAACTATTTTTATGGTCTTATGTTTAATTCAACGGATGAATCCAAAAATAATGACCCATTTGTAAAGCAAATGATTTCTAGACTCAAAAAACAAATTCGATACAGTCTGGATTTTAATACTGTCTTCAAAATAGATCAGGAAATTAAAAAAATTCTTGAAATCCAAGACAAGGCCGAAAGGTATCATTTGTTAAAGCACTTGATTTCAGTGAAAGAGAATATGATTAATAAAATTAATTACAATACAAAAACTGATATCTTTAATTTCTTAGAATCCGTACCTTTTTTTTCTTCTGAATTATTCAAAGTAAATCTTGAAATCATTTCTCGGAAAAGAGACCTCGTTTATGAAAAGCATGATCTTACCTCCAATCGGAGTCGTGGTGACTATTCGAATGTAAAAAGAAGCCGTTTTGAGCAATTCTGGACTTTTGAAGGAGCATTTTGGGCAGATGAGTTGGGAGATTATTCATTAGGGCTAAAGTCTAATTGCGAGTTAAAGGAAGTTGAAGGATCAAGGGAGGGTCAATGAGATTTTTTCTAAGCTTATGGCTATTAACAACTTCTTTTTATGCTTTGTCCGAGGATAAAAATGTTATTTATCAGTATAAAAAATATGAGAAGTTTGATCTTGGCAATCTTGAGGTGAAGGGAGAATTGATCGCCCCTGGAGATATCTCTGTTCGTGAAAGAGGCAGACGACGATTTGAATTGGATCTTTTTTCACGCAAAAACTTTGATAATTTCCAGAAAAGGGACGTTGATTCAATAAGATAGAATGTCGTGCCAACTTTACATGCCAGCATTTTTTGGCACATTGACATCATATTTTGGCAACTCCAACCAACCACTTCGAATCTTTGCAGAATGACATTTTTTTTGAAAACTCAATTGATACTTTTTTTTATAAGTGTAGAATGAGAAAAAATTAGGACACACTTTTTTCAGATAAGTTGTTGGACGTTTATTCACGCTGCACGTATGTTGATACTCCTTCTGAAAAAATCCCACAAGACTGGATCTTGTTTCAAAAATAAATGAAACAGTCCCACATCAAAAATTCTCTTACAAAAATTCAAAACACAGATTTTTTCTGCGGAGTTGATTCTCTTTTCCCTGGAGGGATTTAATATGGAACAAGTCGCTGCACAAGTTGCTAACCAAGAAAATTTACTTCAATGGACAGCAAGATTCATGGTTGAGGGTGGAATCTTCATGTGGATTATTGCTATCGTTTGGTGTATCGGGATTGCGTTAGCTGCCGAAAGACTCAAGAACTATTTCAAGTATGATATTGATGGCAAAAGCCTTATGGCAAACATCAAGAAATATGTCATTGGAAATCAAGTTCAAGATTCAATCCAAGTATGTACTGAATCAAGTTCGCTAAATGCTTTCGTCATGAAGAATGGTCTAAAGAGGGCCAATCAGTCAAAGGAACAAATTCAGGACGCACTAGAAGCAAGCATTCTAGAAACTGTCCCTTTGATTGAAAGAAGACTTTCCTATCTTGCACTTTGTGCAAACCTCTCAACACTTTTGGGATTACTCGGAACGATCCAAGGCCTCATCCAATCATTTGCAGCTGTAGCGCAGGCAGAAGCCTCACAAAAAGCTCAGCTATTGGCAGAAGGTATTGCCGTTGCAATGAATACGACGGCCTTAGGATTGATTTCAGCGATCTCACTTATGGTTGTTCACTCATACCTTATGGCCAAGGGTGAAAAAATGATCCAGGAGATTGAAGAAAACTCAGTAAAGCTTCTTGATCTACTAGGCACTAAAAAAGCCTCAACTGTTCAAACAGACAAGGCAGCTTAATTAAAGGACTAATTATGAAAGTAGGACGAAAACTAAAGAAGCCTGAAAAATTAAATCTTGTTCCGATTTTGGATTCAGTCTTTATCTTTATCTTCTTCCTTCTTATGTCTGCACAGTTTGTAGAGGTTTATGAAATTGGATCAACTTTACCTATGACCAAAGTTTCTAAAGACACGTCCGTGGATAAGGACCCACTAAATTTAACACTTGAAATCACTAAGGATCAGGTGATTGTGAAAACAGGTTTAAAGATACCTCGTTCAAAAGTTTTCAGTACAGAAAAGAAAGGAGAGATGAAGGAGTATCTCATCAGCTTAAAAAAGCAAAATCCAACAGAGAACACGATGATTCTAAAGGCGGATCCAAAAGTTTCTTTTCAGAATCTGGTGACAGTTATTGATAGTACCCAGATGTCTAAAGACAGTAAGGAAAAACTTTTTGAACAAATTGTTTTCGATAATTCAGGAGTGAAATGATGAAAAAGAAATTTCATCGTAAGCGTGAAAGAGAGGCCGTGGATGTAGATATCACTTCATTACTTGATATCCTGACTATTCTACTGGTTTTCTTGCTGAAAAGTTATAATGCCTCTGATTTGAAGTTGGATCTCACAAAGGGACTTGAGATGGCCGATTCAGATTCAAAGCATATGACTAGATTTGCTCCCGTGGTGCAAGTGAATAAGGAGGCCAAAGTGTTTCTTAATAATAAAGAAATTGGAAGGCTACCAGCTTCAGGTGAAATGGGAGTACTTACTAAGAAACTCAAGGAAGAGCGCTCCATGATGGAGTCAATGTATAAGGCCAAAAATCACAAGGTCAATTTAGACCTTGTGAATTTGGTCTTTGATAAAGATATGGATTACCAAATCGTGCAAAGGGTCATGCACGATTCGGCACTTGCAGGATTTTCACAATTTAAATTTATCGTACGTGGGAATTATTAAAAGATGAGCATATTAATCGCAGTCTTAATATTTTCTACTAGCATTTTTTCTTCATCAATGAGGAAGTCACGCTGGACTGAACTTATGGGTCTTATTTCCCAAGAAATGCGGCTTCTTGAGCGTGCAAGTAAAAAGGGCCCTGAACTTTCTTATCGTATGCTTGAGCTTCGTTCGGAAAAATTAAAATTACTTCATGAAAAAAATAATTCCGAGTTCCTTGAGACTTTCAATCAGGGGAAAAAGGTTAAACCTAAAGAGCAGTACTTCATTGAAACAAGAACCTATTATCAATCCACAAGGGATTTTGGATTAAAGATTTTAACTGATCACCCTCGTTCTCCAAGACGCGCCGAAGTCTTATTTGCACTTGCCCTCAATTCTCGTGATTATGGATTAGATAATATTACTGAAAAGTACTTAATCGAAACAATTTCTTTGATTCCAAATTCTCATGATGCTTTAAGGCACCATGCTGAAACGGCCCTCGCAGATTATTATTACAATGAAAAACGCTACCAAGATGGAATTCACTTTTATGAAAGAATCATAAAGAAGTCTGAAGACACCTGGCTGTCGAAGCATTATTTGAATCTCTCTTGGTGCTATCTAAAATCGCGAAATTTTGACAATGCTATTTCTGCAATAAAAATGGCCTATAATTTATCAAAAAATAGAAAGTATATAAATATTCGTGAGCAAGTTCTAGATAACGTAGGAACCTTCTACGTTTACTCAAATCGACCTTTAGAGGGACTTGAATTCTATCTAAAAAATGAGAAAGATCCAGTAACCTACCTTTTATCAATGTCTCAGAAGACTTCAGAGAAAGGCTTAGCAAAAGAAACAGAAGAAATATTAGGTTCGATTCAAAAACTCATAAATAAAAATGGGTGGATCCAATACCAAGAAGATCTTTATATTGCATCTCTTGATTTTTATCGCCATTACAATCGTTTCTTTGATTTTGATAAAGTCTCTTCTCATTTGGTTCACTTTTATAAGGCTTCAAATGATAAAAGAGAACACAAGTTTTTACGTAAGGATGAAGCCGTAGAGAAAATTCGCTCACTCTCTGGTTTTTTACAAATTAAGTTATCAAAAAACATGAAAGAGGGTGGGGGGGGATTTAATAAAGATGATTTAGAAATTGTCTTAAATTTTTTCAACCATCTTATTTCATTAGACCCTATCAATAAGGCTGAATACCTTTATTTTAAGGGAGAAACTTACTTTTCAGTTAAGCTTTATTCTGAGTCGGCCCTCTCCTATGAAAAAGCAATAATTGAGTCAAAACTATCAAAAAATGAAGCTATTGCCAGAAAATCGATTGATTCTTTGCTTTTACTAACAAGTCATGAAGTCTTTGATAAGCAGCTAAATCAAAAATACCTCATGATGGCCTATGCTGATCATCTCTTACTTTGGCCTCGCCATGAAAAAAGTGAAAAGATTTATCCTAAATTATTTAGTCTTTATTTAGAAACGAAGAAACCATCTCATGCCATTTCTTTGCTTTCAACTTTTAACAACAATTATCCTGAACTTATAAGTGAGCAACATATTCTTATTACAAAAGTATTGGATTTTTATATTGAAGCAAAAGATACCAAGAACTTTGCGACACTCATCCGCCAGTTTAAGTCAGGATTCCTTAAATTACCCAGCACCATGGTTGAAAAATCCGAGATTACATTAGGGAATATGCTTTTTCTTGAATATCAAGAAATGGCAAAAAGGGGTAATTTAGTCTCAGCAGCTGATGGGTTTGTATCTATTCATAACAATGAACTTTACACAGATAAAATTAAATCTCAATCTGCTTATTTTGCTTCACTTTCATTTCTTGAACTTGGTGATACTCGCAAAACATTTGAGTGGCAATTAAATGCCCATAAGTTATTCACTAAAGACGAAAGAGTTTCTAAAAGAAGTGAGCAAGTGAAAATTTCGGAAAGACTCTTTAGACTGCAGGATTTTAAAACAACCTTTTCAATGTCTTCTTTCTTTTTAACTGAAAATTGCGCCTTTAAGGATGATCTTCAAAGTCGACTTTATGAAATCGCTGTTACTTCTTCCTTGGTTGAAAATGATGGCAATAAAGCAAAATTAATTGCAGAAAAAAATAAACCCTGTCTTGCGAAAATAGACTTGTTTCACAAATCTATTGCCCAAGTTTATCACTTTTTTGTTAGAAATGGAGATTTTAGAAATCTCCGTTCCCTGGTGAGAAATTATTCTCAAGAGAGTTTTGTCGCTGATTACCCTTTTGTTTTGCAGAAATGGTTTTGGGAAAAGTCAGATTTAAATTTTAAAGATGCCATGAAAAAAGAACTTGGTGATTTAAATACACCTGTTTCGAAACGTTGGTTAGCCGAAATAAATGATTTTCAAAAAGCTCATTCTAAATTTAACGAAATAGCTGATTTAGTGATCTGGGATAGACCAGTTTTTTCTGCAAATGATTTTAATAAATCACTAGAGCTTTACCTGGTTGGATTGAAAGACTTTAAAACTCGTTATGAATATTTAATGAATTCTGATCAGTTAGACCTTGCTCTTAATGTTACAAATCTTTTCTCCAACCTCTACCTCTCGGCGGGAAAAAAGATCATTTCGCTGCGTCCGATGGGAATGGATGATCTGACATATAAAGATTTTCATCAAGCAATGAAGCAAGTATCTACAAATTTTCTAACCATTTCTGAAAAATTTAGCCTTGGTCTTAAGGAATCTCTTTTGAAAGGAGAATACCTTACTACAGGTAGTCGCATGCTGGCCTCTCAAGAGCAGGTTGAGAATCCAATATTCTCATCTTATACCGCTCTGATTATGGATGATACTAAAGGGGAGTGATTTATGGCAAATCTAGTTCCTGTCTTTTTTATGCTTTTTCTTATTTCTTGCAGTTCGAGCAGAATTGAAAGAAAAATTAATGATTCCTCATGGGATTCCTTCGCTGATGAGTCTTTTATGAGATGGTCAGATAAACGTTTGGAGGCCTCTCACTCATCAAGAAAAGTTGTCGGTTGCTATTCGGGAGAAATTGATAGCACGCTAAATTCCTTAAAAACGGATTTTGCTAAAAAGGATTCACTCTATTGGTTGCAGGTTGCTAATTGCTATTACTTGAAAGACGAATGGTCAAAAGCAGATTTTTTTTATCGCTTGGGGCTTGAAGAGGCAAGCTCACCTCAATTAAAGGCACATTTTTTGAATAATCTTGCACTCGTGCAACTTAAATATAATGAATGGGAGAAGGGGCGTGATTACCTAAAAGAATCTATAAAGCTTGCTCCAAAGTCGAAAATTCCTCGGTTTAATCTATCCCAGCTTTATCTTCAGTTTGGTCACTTCCAAGTTGCTATAAAAATTCTTAAAGAATTTGAAGGAACAAAAGATGTTGATATTTATTTCTCCCTGGCTAATGCATTCGTTTTTATGGGAGATCTTTTAAGTGCCGAGAAATATTTTAATTTAATTCCGAAAGAAAGTATGAAGCGTGAAGATATTGCTGATTCTTATGCCATATACATGCTTAAATCAGGAAAAAATAAAGAAGCAGAGGAGATTATGAATGAAAGAGAAAGAAGTGGTGCCCCTGAGTTGACAAAGATTTCTCAAAAGATTGAAAAGATCATCTCACTTAGACTGAAACAGGAATAGTCTATGAAACATAATATGGTATGTGAAAAAGTAACTCTTAAATGCCTTGATCAACGTGTTCAAGACACTTTGATTTTAGAAAAGACCAAGTTATTGGTGGGATCTGCAGAAAACTGCGATATCATTTTAAATGATCAATCCATTTCATCTTACCATGCCATGATTTTTCTTCAAGGTGGAGATGGGTTT
>CANHJD010000005.1 GCA_947461145.1 Bacteriovoracaceae bacterium | reverse complement strand
TTACTTTTAGGTTTAAAGGCCCAGTCTTGGACTGGTGGATCTCTACTGGCGTTATTTGTGAGCAAAGTCATTCTAAAGAAATGGTTCGCCTACCGGTTAACACCACTAAGTGTTGTGGGCGCTTATTTCTTTGGTATGAGTGGTGTCTATCTCAATACAAAAATACTCATCTGGGACTGGAACCTCAACGTTTATTGGGGCTTTTTAATGAGTATGCTTTTCTTGAAGATTTACTCCACACTTAAACCATTAACCCCGAAGAATTCTTAGTTTCTCCCTTAGGGATCGCTGAAAGAAGAGCGCGAGTGTACTCTTCTTTCGCGCTCTTATAAATACGGCTGGCCTTGTCCATCTCAATGATTTTTCCAGCGTACATGACACCAACTTCATCTGCGATAAAATTCACAACACTCAAATCATGTGAAATAAAAATGTAAGTCAGTCCAAATTCTTCCTGCAAATCGAGAAGAAGATTTAAAACTTGTGCCTGGATAGAGACATCAAGAGCTGAAACTGATTCATCACAAATCACAAACTCTGGCCTTAACATCAAAGCACGAGCGATACATATTCTTTGTCGTTGCCCACCTGAGAATTCGTGAGGATATCTATTCATTTGATTACTTTTTAGGCCAACTTTTTCTATTAATTCACGCGCCATATCTATGCGCTGTGAGTTTGAGCCACCTTCATTATGTATTTTCAGCGGTTCAGTGAGAATATCAGCGATCGTCATACGAGGATTAAGAGATGAATATGGATCCTGAAAAATAATTTGCATTTTTTTTCGAAGCTGACGGAGTTCCTCATGATTAACATTCGTAATATCTTTTCCGTCAAAGATGATTTTTCCAGCTGCTGGCTCTATAAGTCGGAGGATACTTCTACCAAGAGTCGTCTTTCCACATCCTGACTCGCCAACAAGTCCAAGAGTTTTCCCTTTTTTAAGTTTAAAACTAACTCCATCAACGGCCTTAAAATTATCAACAGTACGCCCAAAGAATCCACCTTTAATAGGGAACTGTGTAACGAGATCCTGCACTTCCAAAAGGACTTTCTCACTCTTATCTTCTACCATTTCCTTATCAAAGATTTGAATTCTCTCTGGAAGAACAATCTTCTCCTGCCCCTCTTCTGTCATAAAATCACTTACCGTTAAAAGTCTTCTCGGATTGGCCCCCAGTTTTGGTCGACAGGCAAGTAGACCTTTAGTGTAGGGATGATTAGCACCCATGAAGATATTATTCGATGTATTTTTTTCAACAACATTCGAGCGATACATCACAACAACATCATCAGCTATATCCCCGATTACACCTAAATCATGTGTAATGAACATCATGCTCATTTTGTATTCTTGCTGAAGTTTATGAAGAAGCTCTAAAACTTGCTTTTGAATTGTCACATCTAGTGCAGTAGTCGGCTCATCAGCAATTAAAAGTTGTGGCTCGCAAGAAATCGCCATCGCAATCATCACTCGCTGTTTTTGACCACCGGACATCTCATGGGGGTACTTATGAGCACTTACAGAAGGGTTAGGAATTCCGACTTGATTCATAAGATGAATCGCCTTCTCCCATGCTTCTTTGGCAGATAATCTTTTATGAATGCGAAGTGCTTCAGCGATCTGCTCGCCAACTTTGAAAACTGGATTCAAGCTTGTCATTGGTTCCTGGAAAATCATTGAAATCTGATTTCCTCTAATTGAGCGCATTTGATCTTCGTTGTATTTTAAAAGGTCCTGGCCATTAAAATAAATTTCTCCCTGAGGTATTCTTGCTGCAGGCTTCTGAAGTAATCCCATGACGGCCAACGAGGTCACACTTTTGCCAGAACCAGACTCGCCGACAATTCCTATGGTTTTTCCAAGTGGGATGTCGAAAGAGACATTATTTACGGCGCGGACAATTCCTTCACCTGTTTGAAATTCAACAACAAGGTCTCTTACTGAAAGCAGTGAAGTTGGAGTCATAAGTTATTTTCCTTTTAACTTTGGATCAAGGGCGTCACGTAGAGCATCGCCGAGAATATTTAATGCAAGCAAGATAAAAAACATAGCGAGAGTTGCACCAGCAAGTTGCCACCATACCCCTCTAACAAGTTCAAGTTTAGCGTCATCAATCATCGTCCCCCAGCTTGGCTCTCCTTGGACTCCAAGGCCCAAATAGGAAAGAATCACCTCTGATTTGATCGCCACTTGAAACTGCATTGAAGTGTTGATGATAATAATGTGGGAAACGTTGGGAAGGATATGCCTAAAAAGTTTTCTTAAATGGCCGCCACCAATGGCAGCTGCGGCCTGAACATATTCTCTCTCCCGATGTTTAAGAACTTCTCCACGAATCAATCGACACAAATGAACCCAACTCGTCAAACCAAGTGCCACATAAACAGAAAAGATTCCTTTACCGAGGATGAGAGTAATTGAAATAAGTAACATGATATTTGGGACTGAAGAAAAAGTTGTATAAAGCCACGTAACAAAGTCATCTACCCAACCACCAAAATATCCGGCCAGGGCCCCCAAGGTAACTCCTATCGGAATAGCAATCAATGAAGCCGCAACCCCAACAGACATTGCCACCTGAGTTCCTCTGATAACTTTCATGATCACACTTCGCCCAAAAATATCTGTACCAAAAAAATGATCAATAGACGGAGCAAGGTTTGAAGCCCCAACCTCCTGGGACCAACCTGAAGCAATAAGTCCAAGAGAAGAGAGAATTGCGATGATGAAATATGCGAGCACAATAACTAAGGAAGCAACGGCCAATTTATCTTTGGTTAATCTAAAAAAAGCATCTTTCCACAAAGAATTTGTATTCATTTCTTCCTGCTACTTTAACTTAATTCGTGGATCTGCCACTGTATATAGGATGTCCGAAATTAAACCAAAAATGATATAACCAACACTTGATAATATCGCCATCGCCTTCATAACTGGAAAGTCGGAGGCATTAAGGGCATTAAGTGTCATCCCTCCAAGACCAGGAATACTAAAAAAATTCTCGAGCAACAAAGCACCTAAAATCAACGAAGGAATCTGAATAACAACATAAGTGATGATAGGAATAAGGGCATTACGTAGCACATGCTGGAGTAAAATCTTTATTTCTGACAAGCCCTTCGATCTAGCTGTTCTCACATAATCTTGATAAATTTCATCTAAAATAACCGTCCTAAAGAAGCGAACATCCGGACCAATGCTCAAGACGATCCAAATGATTGCGGGCAATGCGATGTAGGAAATTAACTCAGGGAAACTCGCTTCGAATCCAGAAATTTCAAACCAGCCAAGTTTGTAAGCAAAAAACCATTGAAAAAATAAGATATAGGCAAGAGCAGAAATACTCATCCCCGCAATACAAAAAACACGTACAAATAAATCAATTCCCTTTCCGCGGTAATAGGCCACAAAAATAGATATAAGAAGCGAAAGAATTGTTGAAATAATAAAAGCAGGAGCTGAAAGGCAAAGTGATGGCAAAGCGCCCTGAAGAATCATCTTTGAGATTTCTTGCTTAGTAGCCCAGGAATATCCGAAGTCAAAAGTAAAGGCCGATTTAACGACATCAAGATATTGAGCAAAAAGTGACTTGTTTAAACCTAGCTGCTCACGCAGATCAATCATCTGCTTTGCCGTTGCATTTTTTCCTAATAAAACAGCTGTCGGATCACCCGATACCACATTAAAAAGTACGAATATAATTAGGCTCACACCCAAAAGAACTGGGATCATGTAGAGAAGCCTACGTATAATATATTTTATCATTATGGCCTTTTAAAACTTCTTACTTAATTCTTTTTTCACTTCTAAATCGACGTTTAGATACTGAAATTGCGAGTGATTAAATTCCATAAATTTATAATTTCTCACCCAAGCTTGAGAGAGATAAAACTTTGTTCTGTTAAATCCAAATATCCACGGAACATCTACAGCGACCATTTCATTCATCTTTTCGTAAAGAGTGTTCCTCTCAAGCCCATCTTGTAAAACTGTTGCCATCTTAAAAAGATTATCAAAATCAGGGTTACAATAATTTGCACCATTCGATCCTGGAGATGAATAAGGACAGTAAAGCAGACCTAGAAAATTCTCCGCATCAGGGTAATCTGCCCCCCATGCCATGGTGTACATTTGGTGCTGGCGCTTTGTGACTTTGTTAATAAGTTCTGGCCAAGTGTTCATGGAGACTTTTATTTTTATTCCAATACGATCTAAATTCTTTGCAAAATGCTCAATAAGTTGACGAGCAACAGTCTCATTTCTTGTTTCAATTTTAATTTCAGGCAATCCCTTTCCTTGAGGATACCCTGCTTCAGCGAGAAGTTTTTTTGCCTGGTCGATATCGAATTTTATATAGGGATTTTTAAATTCTTTTCTATAACCGCCAAGACCTGGTGGGATCACACTTTGAGCTTCAATTGCTGCCTTATTATAAAAAAGCTTATTCGCCTCATCCCTATTCCAAGCAATAGACATGGCCTGACGAAGCTTTTTATTTTTGAAAAGAGGATCATCATGATTAAAAGCGAAGAATGTTACATCTAACTGAGGGTTAGCAAAGAGACGAATCCCCTTACTTCTAAGCTCCGGAGAAAGATCTTTTCCTGCTATAACGGCCGTATCAAAATTATCTTTCGGAATCTCAAGAAGGTCTGCTTTGGCCTTTTGAAAAGAAAGCCACTTTGGCTGAGACTCAACAATAATATCTACAATAATTTTATCAACGAGAGGAATTTTCTTTCCGGCATCTGCAAGAAGACCAGATTTATCATCCCCTTCTTCCCCTTCCGATGGATAAAATTTTTCACGGAATGTAGGATTTTTTGTGTAAACAATTCTATTCGTTTGTTCAAAAACAGGCAAAACAAATGGCCCTGTACCAACTGGATGATTCAAAAACTCTTTTGCAAAATGCTCAACAGCTTCTTTAGCAACAACAAATGTATAAGGCATTGCGAGAGCGTACAGGAACTGTGGATAAGGTTTTTTTAATTTAATTGAAAATGTATAGTCATCAATTTTTCTTAGTCCTTCAATTTCATCTCCATAATTTGATGATTCAGCAGCGACATATTTATTACGCCATTCATTTAGTCCTACAATTTTATCGTCTAAGAGCCACCAACCTTTGGCCTGAAGCTTAGGATCAGCAAGTCGTTTGAGTGAATACAAAAAATCGTCTGATTTTAGCTCTCTACCTTTGCCATCTTTAAAAGCAGGACTGTCATGAAAATGAACTCCTGCTCTTATTTTAAATGAATAAGTAAGCCCATCATCACTAACGAGCGGTAGAGACTCAGCTAAATTTGGAACTAACTCATAAGGACGTTTTAAAGGATGAAACTCAAACAGTCCTTCATAGACTTTGCCCATCTCATTTGCCGAATAATTATCTGAAGCATGAATGGGATCAAAACCTGCAATTTTTTCAGGAGATATAAGATGGAGCTCTCTCTCATCAAAACTTCTATCTTTTGAACAAGAAGAGAAAAGAAAAAAAATCCCGAACAGAAAAGAAACGATGCTTTTTATCACGACCAAACTCCCCAATAAAAATAGATATCAAATATTGTATGCTGAAGGCGTATTTAATCACTATAAAAACAGTAGGTTCCTGACAAGAGGTGCTTTTTGCCACCAACACGGTCAGGTATTAGGTTAAATTAATTCCAAAAGAGTTCGAGAGAGAGGAGATTTTTTGTTGATTGTAGGCCAGCTTTAGGGAGTAAATGGATGTTCATTCTTTTAAAGATAGGTCCTGTAAGATTTACTGCAATAAGTTTCATTTCATAATCATTTAATACTGATCTCGTCAGAGAAAATTCATTAGACGAGACCTCAACCTGATAAACATAGTCACCCATACTGCAATTTTTTTCGTCACAGGAAATGTTTAAGCCTAGTTTCTTATGCAGGACAAAACGCATCATATTTCTAAGTTCTAATATAAAAGCTCTCGCTACCTTAGGTGACTTTTTCTGCGACTTCAAAAAATCTTTTATGCCCTCTTCCATCCTGATTTCAAATTCACCGGGAGCTTCAGCTTTGAAAGCACCGTCATTCTTAAGGTTTTTAAAAATAAGAATCTCTTCCCCATGCAAAGGAAAACTTGCGGCAAGTAACCAGTCTGAGTTTTGCTTTAAAACCGCATCAAAGCTAAAAAGATATTGATTTGAACCAAGACCAAGTCTTCCCTTGCCCTCTCCTTCAGCGGAAAGAGCAGAGATGAGCTCGTCGATTTTTTTATTTTTGAGATCTTGCCCCCTAAAAAGGGCACATGATGAAGCAAGTATCATTAATACTAAAAAAAATGACCTTATTATCATTCATCAATCTCGTCAGAAGCGGGTAATCGATCTGACTCAAGTTTTTCAATGGAGGCCATTATTTCTTTTTTGTCGTTTTGTGAACGAACGTGCTTTAAAGCTCTCTCAAGATAACTTTTTGCTTTTTTATTTTCATTCATCTCTGTATGAATAATTGCAAGATGCTTTAATATATCAACATCATCTGGAACTTTGGAATGAGCATAGAGTAAATGCCCTAAGGCTTTTTTTACTTCACCTTTTTTATAAAAATACCAACCTAATGTGTCTCGAATATAACCGTCATTGGGATTGATTTTTAATGCCGTTTGAATAAACTCGTAAGCCTGATCAATTGAATTTTCTCTTAAAAGCATAGAGTACCCTAAAAAATTCCAGGCCTGAGCATTTTTAGGTTCCTTATCTAGGATGCTCATAATGAGCTTTGTTGATTCTTCATATTTCTTTTCTTTTTCATAGAGAGAGGCCAAATAGTACTTATGATTTGTTGAAAAATTTTTATTCTCTTGAGCATAAGACATAGCTTCCATCGCTTTCTTATACTGCCCTACGCCTTCATAGAACCCTGCCTTTATAACTGAAAATTCTGTTATTAAATCCTGATTCTCAAGCATCGTTTTATTCAATAAACCAAAAAACTGCTTTTGCCACTTATCACCTTCACCATCAAAGTGCTCAACCTGCGCCAGCGTTGAAAGCATATTTGCCATCTGAATGGCACTGTCAGTATAAAGACCACTACTTGAAGGTATCTGATTGAAATATTCTATCGAATTTTGAAATTCTTTAATTTCCTGAAAAATTGCACCTAGATAATAAAGAATTTTGTCTGACTGCGGAGCGACTGCAAGTAAGTCTTTAAAAATAGAAATAGCTTCTGGAAACTTTTTCGCGTCAGTATAGAGAACACCTAGTTTGACCTTTAAATTAAGATTTTCAGGTTCAAGGTCACTAAGTCTTTCTGCATATGGTATGACTTCTTGATATTTTTCCCTGCTAAACAATACTTGGACCATTCTATTTAAAATGGAACTATCTGTAGGGTCAATTTTAAGATAGTTTTCATAAACTTTTATCGCAGAGGCAAACTGCTCACGATCTTCATAAATTATTCCAAGTGCGTTTACTGCCTGATTGAGATCTGGTTGTTTTCGATTGGCCCTGGCAAAAAACTCCAAAGCCTTGTTGACTTTCCCTTGATCAATACTAAGTTTTCCCAAGTAATAATCATAAATCCCACTCTTTGGGTTCGCCTTTGCACACTTGTTTAGCTGGTTAATGGCCCTGGTCATTTCTTTTTCCATCGCATAAGCCTTGCTAAGAAAAATACACGCGTCTTCGTTCGCAGGATTTTTAACAAGCAGGGATTGGTAAAGTGCTCGTGCATTCTTTTCCTCATCCAAACCAGTATAAACTCCGGCCAGAATCATTCCCACTTTCTCTTCTTTATGAATTTGATAGAGCTTAGAAAGTACTATTTTTGACTCTTCAAGAGCTCCCATTCGGATAAGACTAATCGCATATTTCTTTTGTACATATGAGTCTTCAGGTACGAGGTCTGTTACATACTTAAAAAGAACAGAGGCCGTGGTGTAATCTCCTTCAAGCAGAGACATGTTTGCTTTTAAAAATAGATCACTCGCAAGATATTTTGAGCTCTCTGGATTGTTGCGAGCATTTTCGATCATTTTCTCAAGTCGTTCAGAGGCAAGAGCAAGTGCTTCTCTATTTAATCTGTCTAATTGTTCAGCATTCAAATCTGCCAACTCAATTTTTCTCGTAGGCACATTTGAACATCCAGTAATCATCTGAAAACTGAGGATTAGTAGAACTAGGAAACGAGCTTTCATGGGCATCCTGTCTCGGTAGGGGCCATTCAGTTGGCCTCTTTATAGGCTTTTCGGCATTGGCCACAGGTTTTTTAGAGAATTGGGAAAATAACGGCCAAAGTGATGAGGCTCAGAAAAATTGCGCAAATGGTCGAAATCACGAACTTAACCTTAAGGAGGAAGGGAAAATTTTACCGTCTTAAGGAAGAATTTATTTCCTTATGAATTTTTTTTGACTGACTGGGTTGACTTGTTTGATTGGGATTAGTAAAACCCCCTGCGAATCGATGGTTACTTACCGGCGCGCAAAAACAAAACTTCTTTGCGTCAAGGTTTTGAACCGTCACTAACAATCGTTATTAACTAATATACCTTTAAAATGATTTAAAAGGTATAAACCACAAATAGGGGAACATCATGAAAGACGTACGTATCATCAAGCGTTACCAGAACCGCAAGCTTTACGACACTTTCCAAAGCTGTTACGTAACTTTAGAGGAAATCGCTCAAATCATCCGTGAAGGTCACGAAATCCAAGTTATCGACAACAAGTCTAAGAACGACATTACTTATATGACTCAAATCCAACTTCTTTTTGATCAAGAAAGAAAGTCTCTTAAGCCAGGAAACGTTGAGCTTCTTAAGCGTGTAGTTCGTTCTGAGGAAGGTACTCTTACTGGTTATATCCAAGCTCTTGAAGGTAAATTGAATCTTACTTTCGAAACACCAGCTACTACTGAAGCAGCTATGCCATTCCTTGCAACAAATTTGAATTCTTCTATGGAAAATTTAACGACTCTGAACTAATCTAGGTTCATGAGTAACAAAAATTTCATGCTAATACTCATGGCCCTCGTGGCCATGAGTTTTTTTAAGTCCCCTCTTTCTCAGGCGCAAACAGAAACGCCTCGTACTTTTAAGATAAAAACACCCAATACAAAAAAGCAGCTTCAGGCTGAAGATGAGTCTTTAGAAAAAGATGAAACTTCCGGAAGAGTTCATTCTGTGGCGCCTCGTAGGATCCAACAACATGGGCTTGGTTTCGGAATTGGAGAAACTTTTCTCCTAGGTAACTATGCTAAAACTGGTGAAGATAAAATTACCTTGGATCTTTTGTACTCATATGCTGCTAGTTATTCATTTGATCTTCTTATCAATGCTCATATGTCTGAACACAAAGATAATTCTGAGCGTATGAAGCTCATGGGACTAACTGGCTCTGTAAAGGCCCGCGTAGTGGAATTTGATAACTTCTCACCCTATTTCCTGGGTGGTCTTGGCTTTTACCTTCCAGAAGCTAAAAGATCTGTTAATGGCTCTAACACATGGTCTGACAAAAAAGTCACTTTTGGATTAAACTTTGGTGGTGGAGCAGACCTCAGACTGAATGAGAATTATGCAGTTGGAGTAATGGGACAAATGCACTGGCCATTTGCCATTAAACAAGATGAAGGCTCAGACATAAAAGGCTACTACTTTAAACTTCTCATTACTGGAATGTACCTCTTCTAATGGCAACGAACTTGCGCCGCCTCTACATTTTCACCGGAAAAGGCGGCGTAGGGAAATCCACACTCAGCAAGGCGTTTGTAAGGTATCTGGTTAATAATGGTTCAGATGCTGCTTACCTTACTTTTAAAAACCAATCCCTCAGTGAAACTCACCATGATCTCACAAGCGAATTTGTGGGGAATGGAATAAAAGAAATTTATCTCGACTTAGAAGATGCGGCCAAAGGCTATATTGAGAGGAGATTGAACTCTAAAATGATTTCCGGATGGATTGTGAAGACCCCATTTTTCCGGGCCTTGGTAAACATGGTTCCTGGCTTCAATTATCTTATTTATCTTGGAAAAATTCTTGAACTAGGTAAAGAAAATCCAAACCTGATTATTGTGCTAGATGCCCCGGCTTCAGGTCATGCTCTAACGATGGTGGAATCAACTACAAACTTTCAGCAAATTTTTGAATCCGGTGTAATTTTTGAAGATACCCACAAAATGCTCTCTCGGCTAAATGATCCGAGCTACACCAAGATAAATGTCGTCAGCCTACCTAGCCAAATGTCCTGGCAGGAGGCCGTAGAGCTCAAAGCAGGCCTAAAACAAAGAACTCCAGTTGAAGTTGATATAACGGTCAATAATTGTCTTTATCCTTTACTTGAGCAAAACCTGTTGGATTTGCCACCTGGGTTAAAGGAAAAAATCCTAAATGAGAAGGCGCTGCTTGAGGAGTATAAAGACCAGATGCAATGCGTTCTGCCTCACTCTCTCCTGTCCCATTCAAAAGATATTGAGATGGATTTAGTAGGTTCTCTCTCAAAACTCATATAGACTTCTAAAGTGACAATTCAAAACAAGTCGTTTGAAATTTTTTGTGGAACTGGAGGGGTTGGAAAAACCACTCTTGCAACTTCTCGCGCTCTTAATTTGGCCAGTAAAGGATCAAGGGTTCTGCTCGTCACAATCGATCCTGCCAAACGTCTTAAAGATCTTCTTGGTCTCACTGGCGATTTTGAAGGAGAGGTCACGACGGTTGAAATCAATAAAATAAAACTGGATGCACTTTTGATGTCTCCAGAAAAAACAATTCAAAGGATGGCCCTAAGTAATAAAACTCCTGACCTCGCTTCAAACCGGATTGTAAAAATTCTTTCTAAACCCTATGGAGGAATGAATGAAATTTTATCGTTAGTTGAAGTTCAGATGCAATTTGAGTCTGGTAAGTATGATGTCATCGTTTTAGATACTCCTCCTGGTGCTCATTTTTTAGACTTCCTGGAAGGCATTAATAAAATTAAATCTTTTTTTGACCAGAGCTTTGTTGAAATTTTTAGTTTTATTGGAACAAAGACTGCAACGGCAGGAAAAAAGATGTTTGGTGTTGGCCTAATTAATAAAGTCATTTCAGGTGGTATGAAGAAATTGTTAAGCTACCTACAGCGAGTGACTGATGCCAAGTTTATTGATGATTTTATTCAGGCCGTGCAAATTATCTATCAATCAAGGGATGCCTTTCTAAAGGGGCTTAATCTTCAAGATCGACTAAAATCCAGATCAGAGTGTAACTGGTTTTTGGTTACTTCTGTTGAACAAGGCAAGGCTCAAGAAGCAATAGAAATGAAGGCCCATGCGGCCCACTTCATCCATCACGATCATTTTCTTGTCTTAAATAAATGCCTAGAAAAAGAAATGAATGAATGGAACCCATCAGACTCTAAACTTTTAGCGATAAAAAACTCACTTGAAGGTAGAGAAAAAGAATTGAAAAAAAATTTAAAAGCAAATTTCCCTATTGTGCTCGAATTTCCAGAAATTATGAGTCGCGACCCTTTAGAGCATGTGAATGACCTTACAAAAAGCTGGAATAACTATGGCACATAAAATTAATAATAAAGCAGAGCTAGAAGACTTTTTCTGTCATCACTGGAATGAGATTAATGATTGGTTGGATCTTGAGCAGTCTAAGCTACCCCAACCTCTTACCTCAAGTGTGGACGTTCGTGAAAGTCAATTCAAGTTTGCACCAGTTGATCATAATATGTATCCGGCAGGTTTCAATAATCTTTGCAGTCGTGACCTTCTTCACTGCGCAGACCGCTTCAAAGAAGCTTTCCAGAAGATTAATCCAAATATCAAATGCGTAGGATTAATACCTGAGTCTCACACCAAAAATAAGTTCTATCTTGATCACCTCTTCAAACTTAAATCAACTCTTGAGATGTCAGGTGTTGAAGTTGTTATTTTTTCACCAGAGACAGAACTTTTCCAAGAATCACAAGATGGAAAAATTCAACTTGAATCTCAATCTGGATATTTAATTGAAATATTTCACTCTCAAATTATTGATGGTCAATTCCAAATTAAAAATGGCAACAAGAACGTTGATCTAATTGTTCTAAATAATGACCAATCCAATCCACTAGAAATTAACTGGGGTGATGTAAAAACTCCCGTCCTGCCTACTCCTTTTGTAGGCTGGTATAAGCGTCAAAAGAACCTCCATTTTAAATGGTATCAAAAGATTGCAGACCAATTTTGCAAACACTTTGATATAAGACCAGATCTTATCCAGGCACATTTTGCAGCAGTTGAGAACGTGGACTTCAATACAAAAGAAGGTCTAGATTCTCTTGGCGCAGAAGTAGATCGTGTCCTCTCCGAACTGCCAAAGGGATCATCGGTCTTTGTTAAAGCATCTCAAGGGACTTATGGTATGGGGATTTCTGTTGTATCCTCAGGTGAAGAAATTATTAATATGAACCGCAAGGTTAGAAATAAAATGGATATTGGGAAAAACAAGCTCAAGTTCACCTCTGTTCTTGTTCAGGAAGGAGTTGAAACAGTTGTAAAACTCAATGACGCTCCAGCAGAAGTAACCATTTATCTTATCAATGGGAAAAGCTCAGGAGGATTTATGCGTGCAAATCCTCTGAAAGGAACCCAAGCAAATTTAAATGCTCAAGGCATGATTTATCAAAAGCTGTGCCTTTCAGATATCAAACAAGATTTTGATCATAAAATAAAAGAAGCTGTCTACTCAGTGATCGCTCGCCTTTCTACTTTGGCAGCTTCATATGAAATGAAAGAGTTAATGGAGTAATTGATGAAAGAAATGAAATTTGAAACCAAAGTGATTCATGTGGGTGGAGAACCTGATCCGACAACTGGAGCGATCATGCCTCCAATTTATCAAACCTCTACTTATGTACAGTCTTCGCCAGGCGAGCATAAAGGTTATGAATACACAAGATCACACAACCCCACAAGATCAAGACTAGAGGAATGCCTCGCTTCACTTGAGAATGCGAAACATTGCCTAGTTACGGCAAGCGGTCTTTCTGCATCAAGCTTGATTATGCATATGCTTCCAAAGGGTTCGAAAATTCTTTGTGGTGATGATGTCTATGGTGGAACATACCGTCTATTTTCTAAGGTTTTCCCAGAAATTCATGATTATAAATTTGTAGATACAACAGATTTAAAAAATCTTGAAAAAGAAATTGAATCTTTTAAACCTGCACTCATCTGGCTAGAGACTCCAACAAATCCTCTTTTGAAAATTTCTGATATTGCTGCAATTTCAAAATTAGCAAAAAAATCAAATTCACTTGTTGTTGTTGATAACACTTTTATGAGCCCATTCTTCCAGAATCCTTTGGATCTGGGAGCTGACATCGTTCTGCACTCGATGACTAAGTTTATCAATGGTCATTCTGATGTGGTTGGTGGCGCAGTGATGATGAACTCCTCAGAACTAAGGGATAAACTATTCTTTTACCAAAATGCAATTGGACCGTGCCAATCGCCTTTTGACAGCTGGCTTGTCCTGAGAGGGATAAAGACTCTTGCCGTGAGGATGAAGGCCCATGAACAAAATGCAATTAAAATTGCTGATTTCCTTGAATCTCATCCAAAAGTTGAGAGAGTCGTCTATCCTGGACTAAAATCCCACCCTCAGCATGATCTTGCTAAAAAGCAGATGAAAGGTTTTGGGGGAATGATTACGTTCTTTTTAAAGGGTGGAATTGATGAATCAAGAAGGTTTCTTGAAAATGTGAAACTCTTTTCTCTAGCAGAAAGTTTGGGAGGGGTCGAAAGCTTGGTAGATCACCCAGCAATAATGACTCACGCATCCATTCCAAAGGCAGTTAGAGAGCAGCTTGGAATTTATGATAATCTCATCAGACTTTCCGTCGGTATTGAAGATCAAGAGGATCTGATCCAAGATCTTCAAACCGCATTTAGTATGGTCTAGAAGATTGCTGTTTTTATTTCATTCGGTAAACTTACGTTCGACTGTTGTTCCTCTGTCTTTCCTGGTTGTACAGGTAAAGAAGGAACAACAGTCGCAGGAACATCTTTCTTTTGCTCTAAGAAAATATCCGGAACTTCTGTATAACGGCTAAAAATAACAGATTCGTTAAGATATTTTTTCAAAAGAAGATAGCTACAATAGGTTCTACCATGGTCAGAATAAAGATTATCCCTATCACCTTCAGCAAAAATTAATCCATCATCCTGAATGACATCCATCATTGTAAAATACTGGGAGCAGAAATCACTGGTGTCCCGTGAATTATCTTTCTTTAAACAATCCCCTTCTTTTTTTGCAACATCAACACCAGTGGCAGAAGTCACCTTGATGTGAACAGGCTCACGGCAAACATCAATAACCCACTCTCTTGGAAAATACTTTTTGTGAGTAATGTGAACAATACAATTTTTTTTATCAATCACAAATTCCTGTTTTAAAAGTCCAAACAAGGGACCTTTTTGAACCATCTTCATTTTATAAGATGAATCGAGACAGCTTTTTGAGCTAAATCTTGTCTGGGCCAGTACAGACCCACTAATCATAACAAGAGCAAGGAAACTAGATTTTATGTATTGCATGTCTATTTACCTCCATCATAACAACACTTGCATCTTTAGTTAGAAATTCGGAATCCTTCACGAGGCTTAGTTGTAAAAACATCTCGTTCATAAGATCGTTCAATGCAAGCTGTTGATGATTTTTTAAAAATGAATATAAATCTTTATTTATTTTTCCTTCATACCAGTTAAAAACGAAGCCAGATGATAACAAAATAATTTTCTCACCTTTTTCTAGCTGATGAAGAATATTTGAATCAGCTCCTTGAGTACGTGGCAAACCTAAATCAATCTCGCCCTTTTGGAGGCAAAATAATTTCATTTTTCCCCACCCATAGGCCTTCAATAAAAGAACAGACGTGTCTAATTCTAGGACAACAACTTCAACCTCTGATTTTTTCTTTTTTGAACTATTTATGACCTGAACTTCATTCTGAGCATCTTGAATGAATGCTAAAGGTGAAAAATCTTTTTGTTTGTGCTGGTTTAATATTCCCACCAAAGAACTGGAAATAAGATAAGACTGTGAGCTAATAAATATCTGATAAACCTTCTGACCAAATTGAAGAAGATCGTAAAATTCTCCTCCCCCACCATCACCAACGGCATACTTGTTTAAAAATGTTACACCCTTAATTTCATCATTCCTTTTTGGAATTAATAAATCATGCAGTTTTTTTGCTTTCAACATCTCATTCTCTGCTGATTGCAAGGTAACATCTAAGTCTTGACTGAATTTTACAATGTGATTCTGTAATTTTTTTTGTTCGTCTAATAAATTCCAAAGGAACTGTAATTGATTCGTCAGTAACGTCCACTGAAGTTGAGGCATTGGTAAAGCATAATCACCAATAATTTTTGGAAGAAAACCGGCTTGATCCCTAACCCAGTCCTGAGCTTTTAAATTTTTTTCCTCATGAAAAAAAATAACTCCAAGAAAAGTATTTAAAATAATCTTAAATTGCTCATGAAGTTCCGGATGATTTAAAACTGTGGAAGTATCAACTAAAAGTACATCGGCTCTCTTGCTCAACGGTTGGTCACAAAGTGATTTCATGTCCAAAATCTGATGCCCGTCATAAAAATCAAAAATCCCAAAACCTTGGGCTTCTAACTCTAAGTCAATGAATTTACGTTCATCCAAAAGTATCATGGCTGCACCTTGAATCTAATCTTTTCAATAAGTTGAATCTAATTTGAGAGACCCTACTATTTTAGCGTTTATTTTTCCGCAAAACAACCGAAGAGAATTCATCGTGTACGGTCTGCCGTACCTGCTTAAACTATTGAGTTGGATCACTTATGAAGAAAAATAATGTCTTTGAATTACCATCCGTCAACACAGCACTTTCGCTGCTAGGAATGGCCGGACAAATTGAACAACTCAAAAAAGAAAACAGAGAAGTTAGTGAACAGGCTGCAAGGGTGATTCTGAAGGCACTTGATGTAAAAGATAGCTACACTTTTGGACACAGTATGAGGGTGGCCTATTTTTCCCTTGTTACAGGCTCTGAGCTTAAATTAACTCCTGATGAAATGCGCGAACTAGAATTATCAGCTATTTTCCATGATATTGGTAAAATTGGAACACCAGATGCAGTTTTAAACAAGCCTTCAAGACTAAGTGAAGATGAATTTGAAATTATGAAGAAGCATCCAGAGAAAAGTTACGAGATTCTTGAATCCTATCCAGGATTTGAAAAAATTGCTGCGAACGCAAGATTTCATCATGAAAGATATGATGGTAAAGGATATCCACTAGGACTCAAAGGTGAAGATATTCCAGTAGCTGCAAGAATTATTTTAATTGCAGATACTTTTGATGCAATGACTTCAACGAGACCATATCGTAAAGGTCTTCCTTATGAAGTTGCTTTCGATGAACTCATTCAATTTTCAGGATCTCAGTTTGATCCAAAGCTCGTACGCTTTTTCATTGAAGGAATGAGAAAAGAAGCATTGAAGGGTGAAGAAGAATTTTTTATACCACTAATGGATAAGAGATTTAATAAAAACGCTGCTTAATTTTTCACTTACAAAAATCGGTTTTCGCATTTGAAGAAACCACTCTGTTCTGCATAAGCTCACACCCTTTTGTTGAGTCATAAACATTGAAAGGGTAGCACTCCTTATTCTTTTTTAAGAAGCCTGTAGAAGAAAAATTATCCTCACAAGTTTTATAGCTTGGAGCATCTACACAGGCCCAATGCTTTCCAGCACAGTTGTAGACGAGTCCGCGACCTTTATATTCGTAATCAGGCGGGGAAACATATTCTTTTTTAACTTCTTTGGGTTGCTCCTTACTAACTTGCTTTTCTAAGTCTTCAAGAATCTTATCTGTGACATCAGTTTCACTCGGAGTCTGAACAACTTGTCCCTCGACTGAATCTGTAGATCCTGAAGCCTCTCCACTTACACTATCATTATTTGTTTCTGGAGCTGGTTCAGTTATAGCTGGTGTTTCTGCGGATTCAGCAACTGTCGGTTCTGCAACCGTGGGTTCCACAACCGTGGGTTCCACAACTGTCGGTTCCACAACTGTAGGTTCTGCAACCGTGGGTTCCACAACTGTAGGTTCCACAACTGTCGGTTCCACAACTGTCGGTTCTGCAACTGTCGATTCTGGAACAACTGGTTCTGTTGGTGTCGCTTCAGTCGGTGCGACTGTTGTATCAGGAACTGAAGTACTTTCAACTGGCGCAGCCGTTGATTCGGGATTTACCTGACCTTCAGTCGAAGCTTGTTCAGGTTTAGGCCTTTTTATTCTTTCAGGTTTTTTAAAAGAAGATGCAACTGGAGCCTCTTGAGGGGCTTCCTCCTCATCTGGCATCAAAAAAATAGCTAAACCGATAACCACAGCAACAACAATCACAGGATTAACTTTTCTTTTTACAGCAGGATCTTTTGTATTGTCGCCTTCTTCCTTATCAGTTTTATTAGATGATTTTTTTGGAGGAATAATTTTAGATTTTATTTTATCAATAAATGTTTGAGGTTTATCGTTAGTCTCAAATCCTTCTAATTCACTGATATCCGTCAAATCTGTTCTATCTGAATTGTCAGGAGAATCTGTAAGGTCCGTATCCTCATTTGAGGTTTCTTCAATGTCTTCAATCTCTTCCTCGGTAACTTTCTTTTTTAAAGGAAGCTTGGCCTTGAGGTCGTTTATTAACTTGTCGAGGATAACTACTCCAATTTGATATGTATCTTGAATAAACCATAGGTTATCCAGTATTCTCATTATAAGATACCTAGAGGAGTTTGCAATAAAATCTCCATCTGAGATCAAGGACTAATTATGAATAATCTTCGGGATGAAGGTGAAATCAAATTCAGGCTTACTCTCAAAAGGGCACCGGCCCCAGAGCAAAATCAGGTAATAGCTATAGAAAAATGGCGCGCACTTTTTTATAGGCTTAGTCTAGTGGGCGAATACCCGACAGAGAAAATCGGCTACGGAAATCTTTCTTATCGCCTGCATAGAAATACTTTCGTTATTACTGGAAGCCAAACTGGCCATTTGCCTCACCTTCAGACCCATCATTATACTAAAGTTATTGAGTGCGACTTAAAGAGAGGGTCAGTGACGGCCGAAGGCCTCATCCCTCCATCAAGTGAATCCCTAACCCACTACGGTATCTACTTGGCGAATCCATCGATACAGTGCATTTTCCATGTTCATCATCAAAGCTTACGGCAAATGCTTAAAAATAGAAAAATTGATTCTATTAATGAAGATGTTGCATATGGATCCCAGGATATGGCCAATGCCGTGGCAAATCTCTTAGATAAAAAGAACTCTGGAATCTTTTTAATTAAGGGGCAAGAGGATGGAATTATCTCTTTTGGTATGACTGTCGAAGATACTGGAAAAAATATTTTAGATATCTATCGTCAACTAGCAGTTAGACAGTAACTCATTGATCGTAGTCATTAATTTCTTCCCTTCACTTTTGTCTTCAGCGAGCAGTAAAATAATTTCGAATCTAGTATCCCCAGGCGAAAGAAGTATTAAGTGATTATTTTCAAGGTAGCTCTCGAGTTTCTTTCTGAGATTAATTTTAGGGTTATTCTTAACTAAAGTGAGCATACTCCAATTGTGAATCTCGCCATAACGAAGAGCTAATTCGTAAGCGATTCTCCCCATCGTGCGACGATAATTCACTTCGCTTAGGGGACGAATTTTTAATATATCATCTTCTTCAAAAATAAAGGAATCAATAGAATAACCAAGTTCATTTTTATACTTAGAAAAGAAATTTACTATCTCTTGAACTTGATGCTCGAAAATCTCCCATTCTCTCTCATGAATTAAATTAAAAAATGAGAATGACTTATAGTTTGGAAGAGCAAGATCATTAAAAAGTGAGCCCTTATATTGAAAATTTTTGTCTACAATATTTTCATAGCTAATTCTTTGTTCAGTTGGAAAAACGTACTGAGAAAAATCAAATTTGCGATCTAAAAAAGGCTCCATAATAATTGGTCCATTTTTCAGAGCATTTTCTATGAGTATCATTTTATCTTTAAGTCCCATATATTGATAAAGGATCCGAAACCTCTGACCTGACATCCCAAAAGGATCTTTTAATAAATAATCTCTTTCCCACTTCACTTCTTGAACATCAGACAAATCTTTAAGGATAAAAGTCTGGTGACACCAGCCTTGATTTATAACAAATTCCGTCGTCGTGATTTTTGAGTTCCACCATCTTTCTAATTCAAGATTTTTTAAAGCTCCCCAGTAATTCTCAAACTCTCCTGCCGATACTGCTTGAGGTCTATGACCACTAATGCTTTCCACATAATCTAAATATTCTGGACTATAAACCTTTTTGGTAAAAACTGGTTTTTCAGTTAGAAAGAACGCCAGAAATTCAAGAGATTGATTCACAATGGCAGGGGCCCTGCTTTGGCCAAAGAGCTCCATTTCATAATCTGCATTGACTCTTACTGAACTCATTTTAAAGTAGGTCTTTTAGTAATTTCAAAATGATCTTCAAATTGAACAAGAGAGGAAATAAATTCTTCGTCATTAACCGCTTTCCCATGAATTTTTGGGTCAAAGGAGATTCCTTTGCTGCGTGCAGGTGTTAAAGGCCATGGCAAACTTGAAACATAATAATCCCAAAGTTTTTCATCATTACGCCATCGCTTCATCCAAAAAGCGCCAAATGCCACGTGAGAAAGCTCATCTTCTAAAACAATATCTAAAACTTTTGCCGTTTCATTATCTCCAAGATTTCTAAATATATTTGCATAGTACTGAGCAAAGTCTAAATTTGCAGCCTCAAAAGTTAATGCCATCACTGCAGTATACTGACTTGCTGTTTTTAACTTTTCCATCTGACGCCAAAAAAAGTCATTCAAAGGAAAATCCCCAAAACTATAACCCAACTCATTAAGACGATTAATATAAAGTCCTAAATGCTTTTGCTCATCCTTTAAGGCGCTTAATATTCCCTTCTTGAATCGCAAATCATCCTGAGTTTCGTGGGGATAAATTAATAAAGCAGCTGCCATCATCTCTATGGCAAGCAATTCATGGTTCGCAAAACTATGAAGGGCCATCGCCTTCTTATCAACTTCATTAAGGCGATTAATCTTTGGAAATTTCATTTGAATATCTGAAAAACCTAAACGTCCAGCTCGAGCTGGTAATTTAGGTAACTTAAAATCCTGCCACTCTCTCCATTCAAAAGGAGCATCATGAAGTTTATCCTCCAGTGACTCTCCCAAAAGAATTGTCTTCGCAAATTCAGTATAAGAATTCATATCTAGCGGTGTTTACGAAAAGCCGAAGCTGCATTTTTCTTGGCACCGGCCGGTTTTTTAAAGCCACTCTTTGTACCACTACTAGGTCTTTTGGCCTGAGATGATGGCTTCCTATTTTCATCTCTATTTTCTTTTTCAGCTTGTTGAGGCCTAGAGCGAGAACGACTAAATTGTTCTTTTTTTCTGTCACCCTGATCTCGTCCATTTTCTCTCTTCTCCTGCCCCTGACCAGGTCGTGCACGACGGCCAAATTTACGGCTAGAAAAGCACTCTTCACAAATATTGAAGCGGGAATTGGCCGGCATTTTACAGCCACAGCTTGAACAAGACTTGCCTATTTTATCTGAAAGGAGCTCATTTAGGCGCTCAATTGCTTTAGACTTATTTTCAAGAAGAAGTTTTTCATCAAAATTGAAATTTTTATTATCAAAATGCCGAGAGAGCCACTGATAAAGTTCTACGCATTTTATAGATGTTTCTAAGTAATCAATATTATCAGATTTATCATCAATCGGTTCGTTCACAATCTCTTGGCTTCCTACATAATGATTCAAAATCCAAAGATAATACTGAACATGCTCTATTAGACCTAAGTTAACTGGTGCACAGGCAAATCCAAAAATTTCAGCGTAATTTAAAGTTCTATCCTCATCGGCAGCTTCAACCATTTCCGCAAGCTCAATCATTTCCTTCATATCGACACAATAGAATGGCTTTTGAAATGTCATTGTATTGAACAATCTAAGGAACTCGGACAAAGAAAGAATAGGAAGAGAATTTGATTCAAGAGCATGATTGACACTTTTAAAAATATCAAGATCTGGCCCAACCATGGCCTTATCACTCTGAGAGAGATGATGTGCAAGAGCATTTTTTAGAGTTCTTAAACCATCTTCGACTCTATTAAGAGTTGTTACATGGCCAACAGGAAACCTTTTAAATCTTCCTGCTCGACCTGCAATTTGCTTAATCTCACTAAAAGTTAATGGATTTTCTTTATCATCTATAAATTTAGAAAGAGCAGAAAAAACTATTCTTTTTACTGGTAAGTTCATTCCCATAGCAATGGCGTCGGTCGAAACCATAATATCGGTTTCTCCTTCATCAAATTTTCGCGCCTGCTCACGCCGAACCTCAGGAGAAAGTCTGCCGTATACAATTGAAACCTTAAAATCGAGTTCTTCTAAATCTGCTTTATACTTCAGTGCATTTCGACGGGAGAAAACAATTAGGGCATCGTTTTTTTCAAGTTGTGAGAGAGGAATTTGTTGTTCCATCACTTTTAACTCAGTCATTCTCGTATATTCACGAACTTCTAAAGTATCCCCACAAAGGGCAAGAACTTGCTTCACAAGCTCAAGAACAGAGTGGTCACCACAGATATGAATTTCATCGGCCTGAATATTAACAAGGGCCCTTGTCCATGCCCAGCCTCTTTGAGGGTCAGTCAGCATTTGAATCTCATCAATCACACAACAATCAAATCGCTCCTGGAGCTTTGCCATTTCAATTGTGGATGAATAGTGAGTTGTATCTGGGATCTCAATAACTTCTTCACCTGTCAGTAAAGTTGTTTTGACACCTTTTTGGTTCATTGTATCGAAAAGTTCTGAAGCCAATAATCTTAGGGGCGCGAGGTAGCATCCCTTTTTCGCCTGACATAGGGCCTCGATAGCGTGATAGGTTTTTCCAGAGTTTGTGGGACCCATGTGATACACAATTTTTCGATTGATTCGACGAGCTTCTGCGTGGAGCCAGAATTGGCCCAAATAGTCTCGAAGAATTGTAGAAGAAACATCTTTTCTCTTAAGCGCAAGAATAGACTGGATAAAGCGCTCAAACTCTTTTCTTAGAAAAAGTTCGCCCTTCCAAATATTTGTTTCAAGCTGAAGGTAAAACCGATCATACTCTTCAGGTGAAACGAGCTCAGGCTTAAGACCGAGTTCAACCAAAAGTGTGTTAAAGAATACATTTAATTTTTCTTTATAAACTTTTCCTAAGTCTGATTTTGTTCCGAATTTCGTACGAAAATGCGCTTTGACTTCGTTCTCAAGTTTATTCACAGAGGAACGTTTAAGCTTATTTCGCATTAGATGAAAGTTTTTTTCCAAATCTCTTTTGAGATTAAATACAGATCCGGAAATATCTGCAATTTTCTTCGTTAAAACCCATTCGTGAAGTTTGTCCTCAGTCTTATCGATGAGTTCAGACTGAAGATTAAATACAGATTCTCTCACCTGAGTGCGATAATCCCCTAAGCACTGAACACACTGACACGTAAGATCTCTGTCATTAAGTTTTAATTCAAAGTTATTTTTAACCAATTCCTGAGTCTTTGTGTGCTTTTGAACTCTTTCCTCAGTCCATGCCTTGAAAATATCTTTATACGAAATTGCGACTTCTGCACTAAATTGACCATCAACTAAAAACGAATAATTCGAAGTCGAAGGAAAAATAAAATCCTCAACAAGGGCAGTTTCAATAATTGATTCGCGATCATAAAGCTCGCGAGCCTTACCAAAATTCTTTTCAAATAAAGACTCTAAAGAGGAATGAGTAGTAATCAGTTGATTGGCCTCAATTGCTATGGACTCAAGAGTGGCCAGGACAATTAAAGCATCATCTAAAGAACGTATCCCGGAAGACTCATCGTCTTCCAGGATACTAGTTGTAATTAAAGCTTTTCTAGAGATATCAAGACTTGAACGAATGTCTTGATAAAGAGACGTAATTTCACTGCTCAACGTTTACCAACTTCCTAGTTAGCTAACTCCACAACAAAGGCCGTTGCAAGTTTAGCGAATTTAGCTGCATGTTTAGCATCTCCACCGGCAGATTGCAAAGTATCTTGCGCTGTGTGGATCTTATGGTTGATGTCTTCCATCGTTGACTCAAATGGAATTGATGAAGGATAACCAGCTGCAGTCCAAGAAGCATGGTCAGAACACCCATACCCACAACGTGAGTAACCCCAAGGTACCTTCACATATTCATCAACGAGTTTACCAATAAATTCGTTCTGAGCCCCATTTGTGTAGTCGGCCATCATAACAATATCTTTATCTTCAGTACCCTTATTAAGAGTCATATCCAATTGCATTACACCAATAACTTTCTTAGCTTTATTTTTGTAACTATTTGCAATTTCTTTAGAACCTAAAAGACCTACTTCCTCAGCTGCATAGCCCATGAATTGAATAGTGCGCTTTGGTTTAAAATCATTCTTCATGAGAATTTTAATAACTTCAGTGATTGTTGCAATTCCTGAAGCATTATCATCAGCGCCTGGAGCTCTGCCACCGCCGCCAAACATTCCTGCAATTGAGTCAGCGTGACCACCTAGGATAACAACTTCGTCAGACTTTTCAGAACCTTCAATAGTCATAATAATTGAAGCTTGAGGCCATCCAGAGTGTTGAAAAAGTTCCACTTTTACATCTGAGCGGTGCTTTGCCATTTCTGCCCAAGTATCACGGATGAACTCAGATGATTTAATTCCAGTTTCAGACTTGTAATAGCGCGTATTAAAATTTGAAAGTTTCTCAATCATTGATCTGATTGACGGCTCCTCAACTTGTGCCACCATAGGGGCAACTAGATTTGCCTGATCGATTGAGTAGTCTGTAAAGATTGCGCTCTTTGCAAAGTACATTTCACCTTGAAAAGAAAGGGCATCACGAGCTTCTTCAAAGGAATCGTGAGTAATAAATCCACCGCAACGGTGAAGTTCATCATGAATAATTCCAGAAAGTTGCTCAATTTCAGATGGAGAAAGTTTCACCACTGAAGCACCTTGTGCAGAGTAAAGAGTTTGAACAGATTTGTTTAAATGCGGGCGAATTTTTGACAATACATTATTATCAACTGTAAGCCACTGAGCTTTTGGCGCAGCGAGCGCAACTGTAGAAATACCTAAGACAATCAATCCTATGATTTTTTTCATTTTTTTCCATCCTTGCTTAGAAAAATGACTGTTATGATTAACCCATAGGTTTGAAGCCTTTGTGAAGAAAAAGTTGAATGACTTTGCCTTACAATGACGCAACAACCAATAAAAGAGGACTTATTCAATGAAAACAGCATTAACAGAACTTTTGGGGACAGAACTTCCTATTATTATGGCGCCAATGTTCTTGGTAACAAATGTGGAAATGATTGTAGCGGCAGCGGAATCTGGCATCGCCGGATGCATACCTGCTCTTAATTTTAGAACTATTGAAGAATTAGAGAAAGGCCTCAAAGAAATAAAGTCTCGTACCAACAAACCGTTCGGGGTTAATTTAATTGTCAATAAATCTAATATCCTTGCTAAAAAGCAACTTCATGCGTGCTTAGATGCAGGTGTGGATTTTTTCATCACATCCCTGGGTTCCCCTGAAGAAGTGATAAAAGAATCTAAAAATCAGAAAATAAAAGTTTTGTGTGATGTTATTGAGGAAGAATATGCCAAGAAAGTAGAAGATCTCGGAGCCGATGGAATTATTGCTGTTAACTCTGGGGCCGGTGGACACCTTGGAAACATTCCAGCGAGTGTGCTAGTACCCGCACTCAAGAGTAAATGCAAAATTCCTGTTATTTCCGCAGGTGGTGTAGGAACTGGCTCTGGAATTCTTTCTATGCTTGCCCTAGGAGCCGATGGTCTTTCTATTGGAACTCCTTTTATTGCGACTAAAGAATCAGGAGTAAGTGATGATTATAAAAAAGCCTGTATTGATTACAGCGCTGAGGATATTGTCGTCACAACTAAACTCTCAGGTTCTCGCTGCACAGTTATTAACACACCTTACGTACAAAAAATTGGCACTGACCAAAATATCGTTGAAAATTTACTGAATAAAAATAAGCAGCTAAAAAAATATGCAAAAATGCTCACTTACTACAAGGGAATGAAGGCAATTGAGAAAGCCGCTTTCAGTGCAACTTATAAAACTGTTTGGTGTGCAGGAACTTCTGTTGAATTCACAACAGAAGTAGGAACAGTGAAAGGGATAGTGGAAAAATTCAAATCAGAATTTGCAGTTGCTGAACAAAACCTACTTAAAACTTTAGGACGTATATGAAATTTGCCTTTAATTTGATTGATAAACTTATGGCCAACCCAACGAAAACTAATCTTATGGCACTCAATAAAGTGCTCATGGTTGGGATTCCCTTTAATGCTCCTCATGGATTTAAAATCAAAGAGCTTTCAGAAGAAAAAGTTCTTATTTTTTTACCTAATCGCAAATTGAATCATAATCACCTCGGTGGTGTTCATGCTTGCGCTATGGCGACAGTTGGTGAGTTTTGTGCAGGGATGTCGCTTCTTAAAAGTTTTGGTGCGAGTAAATACAGGCTCATCCTATCCGAGCTAAATGTGAAATATACTTATCAAGGAAGATGCGATCTCGAAGGTTCATGCTCTCTTACACAAATCGATAAAGAATCGATAAAAAAGATCTTAGAGGCCGAAGGAAAATATCTTCAAAAACTAGACACTATACTGACTGATAAAAACGGAAAGGAAGTCGCAATAGTGACAACGACTTGGCAACTTAAAGAATGGGATAAGGTTAAAACCAAAGGGTAACAAGACTTCTTGCAACAAAAGCAAAAGTGTAGGCAAGAATCATGGTGTAAGCAACCATGACGGAAGGCCAGAGATAACCATTTGTCTCTCGCTTCATTACAGCAAATGTAGAAATGCATTGTGGAGCGAAGACAAACCAAACGAGTAAAGCTACTAGAGTTCCTAATCCAAACTGCTCCACCAGAGCAGCAGACATATTTTGCTCATCAGCAGACAGAACCAAAGAGAGGGCACTTACCACGACTTCTCTCGCCCCAATACTCGGAATCAACGCCGTAGTAATCCTCCAATCAAAACCAAGAGGCTTAAAGAGAGGCTCAAAGGTTCTCCCAATACTTGCAGCATAAGAGAACTCTATACTTGTCTGCCCATTTTGTTGAGGAAACGTAACCAACATCCAAATAATAATACTAATAATTAAGATAATTCCGCCGGCCTTCTTTAAAAAGATCTGACCTTTGTTTTTCATCACTAAAAGTAAATTTTTTAATTTTGGAACTCTGTATGGAGGTAGCTCCATGAGAAGCATTGATGGAGATGAGTGAGGTAAGGATTTTTTTAAAATAAGTGACATCATCATTGCGGAGAAAAAACCAAGTCCATAGAGACCAAATAGCACCAATCCAGGAAGGCGCAAGAACCCTAAACCGAACACTGGAGAATCTGGAATAATTGCACCAATCAAAACTGCATAAACTGGTAATCGGGCCGAACAAGTTGTTAAGGGAATAACCAACATGGTAATTAATCTTTCGCGATAATTTTCAATCACTCTCGTAGACATGATTCCTGGAATGGCACATGCATGAGAGGAAAGAAGTGGAATCACGGCTTTTCCAGGAAGCCCCATTTTTCTCATGAAAGAATCCATGATAAAAGCGGCTCGCCCAAGATAACCTAGATCTTCCAAAAACTGAGTGAACAAGAAAAGAATCACAATTTGTGGAAGAAATACTAACACTCCACCGACCCCATTAATCACTCCATCAACAAGAAAGCTCTTTAGTAGAGGATGTGAAATGTATTTTGAAATTAATTCACCAGAATAACTGAAAACAAACTCAATAAGATCAGAAAGAGGTGAAGACCAACTGAAGAGTGTTTGGAACATGATAATTAGGACCAAGAACAAAATAATTATTCCCCAAATGGGATGAAGAATAAAATGATCTATTTTTTGACTAAATGTATCGGGACGTAGAGGAGACAAAGTCACCTCTTTTAGAATCTCATCTATTTGTTTAAAGGTTCGATTAACATATTCCGGTGACCTAAAAGTCTTTTGCATTTCATTTGGAAGTTCAATATTGTAAATCGGTAAGGAGTGAGTACGTTTTTTAATCGAATCCGTTAACTCCTTAATTCCCTCACCAGTTGCCGCACTTGTAGGTATGACTTCTGCATTTAACAAATTGGCCAATTTTTCAATATCAACTTTCAGGCCTCTTTTCTTGGCTTCATCCATTAAATTTAAAGCAATCAGCAGTGGATAACCCAATTGTCTGAGCTGTAAAGCGAGATACAAAGATTTATCCAGATTAGTGGCATCAAGAACAAGAACAAATAAATTGGCAGTTTGCTCTTTTTCTTTTTTTAATAAGAAATCTTTTGTGACTTTTTCATCAAGAGTTGTGGCATCAAGAGAATAAATCCCTGGAAGATCTATGATTTCAAGAATTTTTTTTCCATCTTCAATTACCCAGCCAGTTTTCTTTTCAACTGTTACACCAGGGAAATTTGCAACCCTTTGAAATGAACCGGTCAATTTATTAAAGAGCGCAGTTTTACCAACGTTTGGCATTCCAACAAGTGCCACCTGCAAATTCATTCGCAGACCTCAACGCTTACAAGGTTGGCCTCTGATCTGCTCAACGCAACTAATCGACCTCTAACCTCAACTAGAAGTGGCTCTTTAAAAAATGGTGCTTTTTTCTTAATTTCAATTGTTGCCCCATGAATGAAACCAAGATGCATAAGCCTAGCCTCAATATCAGAAATACCTGAAGAGTAGTCGTCCTTAAAAGACGTTATGGACAATCTTTGTTTAAGTGGAGCTTCATTAATAGTCATCATGGAGTTTGGTATATCAAACTCCATGATATTTGGCCATAAACAATTGCGCTGTCTAGAAAATAACACACCAGTCCAAACGGTCTTCTCAAGTTAAGTTAAAAAGCTACTGGCCAGTAGCAAATGGCTTAGATAGACCTTTAACTAGCTTGGAGGAATTTATGAGATTTAAAATTTTATGTTCGCTATTTATTGCAATCACTTTTGCATCATGCGCGTATCATAAAAATAAAATCTACAAATTAACCATTCTTCATACAAATGATCATCATGGGCGATTTTGGCCTAACAAGGATGGAGAAGTTGGCCTTGCTCCGAGAGGAACACTCATAAAAAAAATAAAAGAAGAAGTCCAAGCCCAAGGTGGACATGTTCTTGTGCTAGATGCGGGAGACGTAAACACAGGAACTCCACAGTCCGATCTACAAGATGCAGAACCTGACTTTAAAGGCATGGGCCTCATTGGTTATGATGTTATGGCGATTGGTAATCACGAATTTGATAAACCACTTAAAACAATTTTTAAACAACGTCAGTGGGCCGGCTTTCCCTTTGTTTCCTCAAACATCTATCATTTAAAAACAAATGAAAGAGTCTTCCCTTCCCATGTCATAAAAAAATTGGATGGACTTAAAGTAACCATTTTTGGTCTTACAACTGAAGACACGCCTTTTAAATCAAATCCAAAATATTCAAGTGAACTAAAATTTGTTCCGGCCGTAGAAGAAGCTAAAAAATTAGTTCCTCTTTTGAGAAAAGATACAGACGTCCTGATTGCACTCACTCATATGGGCCATTACGAAAATGAAACTCATGGAGCTGATGCACCCGGAGATGTTACTTTGGCCCGTCAGGTGAATGGGATTGATGTCATCGTTGGTGGTCATACTCAAAAACCGCTGTTCAAACCAGATATTCAGAATGGTACAGTGATTGTTCAGGCTCACGAATGGGGTAAATATCTTGGCCGAGTTGATCTGGAAATTTCTAACAGAAAGGTCAATTTAATAAATGCTAAGCTCATCCCTATCAATCTAAAAGATGCGCCTGAAAAAATTACTGCTGACCTTAAAATAGAGACTCTTCTTTCAGAATACAAAAAGAAAGGTGATTCTTCTTTAACGGTTGAATTTGGTACTTCGGACGGAGAATTTATGGGAAGAAGAGAGATCATCCGTTCAAAAGAAACCAGTCTTGGGAATCTTGTCACTTATGCCTACAAAAATAAGGTACATGCAGATATAGGTCTCTCTAATTCAGGAGGACTAAGAGACTCCATATATGAAGGCAAGATTACATATGAAACAATTCTTACGGTTTTACCATTTGGTGGAGAGCTTGCAGTAGCAGAAATGAATGGAAAAGAGCTTAAGGAGTATCTTGAGTTCCTTATATTAAATCTCAATCCAGGATCAGGATCATTTCCACAAATTAGCGGCATTAATATTGTTGCCGATAAAAAAACAAAAAAAATAAAAGAGCTAAAAATAAACTCAACCCCAGTTTCACTTACAAAGAAATATCTAATCGCTCTTCCAGAATTTATTGCGGGAGGTGGAGATAAATATCCCAAAATAACCTATCGAAAAACAGGCTTCGTGGATGCTGATGTTCTAAAAGATTATATTCTGGCAAAAAAACAACTTAAAGTGACTGAGTTCTCACCCACAGGCTACATTAAGCTAAAATAATTTTTTTAGATGGAGAGAGAATCAGAATCTTGATTGCTCCATTCTTGAACGATAGTATTTGCTTTAGGTAACTCAATTGAGAAAGTTGTGTGGCTTGCATTATCTAGGTATTGAATTTTTCCCTTATGCTCATCGATAATTCCCTTAGAGATACTCAAACCTAGACCCGTCCCAACCCCAAGCTCCTTAGTGGTAAAGAAGGGGAGAAAGAGCTTAGAGCTTACTTCGGAAGGAATTTTTTTTCCACAATCGATAACCCGTACTTCGTAGCTTTGATCATGCTCAACGCATATTATTTTGATCCAAGGATGAGGCATGTCAGCAATTGCCTGAAAAGAATTATTAATAATATTTAGCAAAACTTGAGAAATTTCTACTGGGCGGCACATGACCAATGGATCGCCTGTGAAATAATCCACAGTCAAAGCAATTCCATTATTAGTAATTCTTTCATGACAAATATCCAAAGTATCCTCAATGATTTTATTAAGTGAAAAATTTTCTTTCTTATCTTCAGAGGAGTCTCTGGAAAAACGTCTCATCCCTTTTACTATTTTTGAAATTCTATCGACAGTCAAATCCATCTTGAGAATATACTTCAGCATCAACTCCTCATTTAAACTTTTTCTTGAGGCATGCCGCTTCAGCAGATCTAAATATCCTTTAATAATCCCCAGTGGGTTGTTAATTTCGTGTGCAACTCCCCCTGCCATTTCCCCTAAAGCCGATAATTTTGATGATTGAGTAATCCTCATCTCGGCCTCTTTTTTATCCGTAATATTCTCTGCCATAATGATAATTCCATCAATATCACCATTTGCATCTCTCCAAGGCTGAATTACCCAACGAAGCCATATTCGTTTATTCTCTTCAATTTCAAGAAGCTCCTCATCATCAGATAAGGTTTCTCCATTAAAAGCTCGCTCAATACGCTTTTTCCAATCCTTTGATTTTTTTAATGGGTGATCAGGGATCTCTTTACCAACTTCAACGAGACCAAAGCTCCTCCAGTCTTGATCCCATCTTGAACTATAAGCAAGATATCTCAAATTTTTATCCAACATTGCAACCGGGGCAGGAACAGATCGAATCATGGCCTCTAACTGTTCACGAGATCGTAACAATGACTGCTCTAACTGAATAATGGGGGTAATATTAATATTAACTCCTGTTGCAAGCAAAGGCTTACCATCGTCGGATCTCTTAGTGACACAACCTCTGTCAATGCACCACTGAATTTCCCCTGATTTCGTCATCATTCTAAAACGACATTCATAAAAAGGAGTATCTCCCCTTAAATGCCTGTTTATGGCTTCAAAAGTTTTCTGCCGATCCGAAGGATGTAAAACATTTCTAAATGTTTCTAAGACTTGAGGAAGTTCTTCAAATTCATAGCCAAGCCTTGTATACCAAGTTCTATTTAAATTTAATTCACCTGTTTGTATGTTCCACGACCATTTCCCAGCTTGTGCAACTTCCAAAGCGAGATCAAGACTTACATTTGCCTCTTTTAGTTCTTCTAATTTTTTAACGAGATCAGATTCCAAATAGTTAATTCGGTCTATCAAATCTGTTTCAAAGGAAAGCTTTCTTTCTTTTTCGATAATTCTGCCAATCAAAATACCCACAGACATAAGAAAGTTCTTATCACTATCATCCCATATGCGAGCTTCATCAAAGTTTTCACAAAATATAAGCCCGATCATTTTCCCTTCAGACCATATAGGTACACCGAGAAATTTTTTTGATCCTAGAGGTAATAAATAATGATCAAGAAAATATTTATACTCAGCTGCACCATTTTCTTGGGAGATTACACAGAGCTGCTCCTTTTCTATTTCATGAAAGAAATGAGCATGATTTTTCTTGGTAAGGATTTTTCCATGGGAGTGGATTCTCCCTGAAGTAATTGTTAGATCTTCAATCAAACTCTCTCGATCTTTTCCATAGTACCAAACCCCTAATCGGTGAACATTCAATGTCTGATAAATTTTGATTAAAATCTCTTCAATGGCAATTGAGGGAGCGACAGCAAAAAGATGATTATTTTTTGCTAACCAAAAGTTTAGAGAATAGTAACTTTCAAATTTCTCACCCATTTCTATTCACTCCAAAAAGATGATCTTATCTCAAATGGCTGAGAAAATAACTTTTTATCTTATCGAAGGATCAGAGAGTTAAAATTGTAATCTTAAGGCTATCTTATTTTTCAAAGAGAGAGGGGGCCAGGATCCATTGCCCCCCCCATGAATTGCTAGTGTAGTCCGGCCCGTCTCAGAAGTGCTCCCACATCAGGCTCCTGCCCACGGAACTGTTTATACAATTCCATAGGATGCTGAGTTCCGCCTTTTTCTAAAATATAAGTACGGAATTTTTTTGCCACTTCTTTGTTAAAGACACCAGATTGTTGAAAGAACTCAAAAGCATCAGCATCTAAAACTTCTGCCCATTTATAAGAATAATAGCCCGCAGAATATCCTCCAGAGAAAATATGAGAAAATGCTGTGGATAAATTTGTTCCTTTAATCTTAGGGAATAGACTTGTTTTATCCGTTATTTTCGATTCAAATTCAGTGACATCAGTAATTAGGGACGGATCAGTCATATGGTAGGCCATATCAAGAGTTGCAAAAGATAATTGCCTTAAGGTTGCTAGGCCTTCAAGAAATTTTCCACTTGCTTTAATTTTTGCAACTAGGTCAGCAGGAATTTTCTCACCAGTTTCAAAGTGCACTGCAAATAGATCTAAACAATCTTTTTCTAAAACCCAGTTTTCCATCATTTGTGATGGTAGCTCCACGAAATCCCAGTAGACATTTGTTCCAGATAGGTCACGATACTTACATTTTGAAAGCAATCCATGGAGAGCATGACCAAATTCGTGGAAAAGTGTGAAAACTTCATCAAGAGTCAGAAGTGAAGGCTTCGTTTTTGTTGGCTTAGTGAAATTACAGACGATCATAATATGAGGACGTTCTACTTTACCTTGATACATCCCCTGCTCTTTTATTCCAGACATCCAAGCTCCGCCTCTTTTCGTTTCTCTTGGAAAAAAATCCGTATAAAAAAGCCCCACGAAGCTATTTGTTTCATCATCATAAACTTCAAAGGTACGAACATCTTCATGATATTTAGGAATGTTGAAAACTTCTTTGAAGTTTATGCCATAAAGCTTATTCGCAACTTTAAAAATTCCGTCAACGACATTTTCTAATTTAAAGTAAGGTCTGAGCATTTCATCATCAAAATCAAGCTCGTGTTTTTTTAGAATTTCAGAATAGTAAGCCGAATCATATCTTTGTAATTCAGCAAGCCCATCAACTTCATTGGCTAATTTTTTCAGCTTATCAATTTCTTTTTCAGCATGAGGCTTTGCCTTGATAAAAAGCTCCTCTAGAAAATCCATCACTTTCTTAGGAGACATGGCCATTCTTTCTTCAAGAACATAATCGGCATGAGTATTAAAACCCAATATTTTGGCTCGCTCAGTTCTTAATTTTAAAATTTCTTTTAAATTTTCTTGATTGTCATACTTGTCGTTAAAAGCCTTTGATGAGTTGGCCAAAAAGACTTTTTTTCTTAAATCTCTATTTTTAGCATATGTTAGGACAGGAATTATCATTGGGGCATCAAGGCTTATGCACCAGCTTCCCTGCTTACCTTTTTTTTCAGCAAGTTCTGCAGAGGCTTCCATGAATGAATCGGGCAAACCATTCAATTCAGACTTATCAGTAATTTCCAACAAGTATTCATTTGTTGCTTTAAGAACATTCTGTGAAAAAGTAAGAGTAAGTTTTGCTAGTTTTTCATCTAGTTCTCTCATCCTCTGCTTTTCACTATCTGCAAGCAAAGCTCCGCTTCTGACAAAAGATTTATAGGTTTTCTCTATTATCATCAATTCTTCACTGGAGAGATCTTGCTCAAAGCGCGTATCATAACAAGCTTTAATCTTTGAAAAAATTACTGGGTCCAAGGCAATATCATTACCGAACTTAGTGAGCATCTCTGAAATTTGTGGAGAAATTTTTTCTAATTCTTCCGTGCACTGGGCGGAATGAAGATTAAAAAATATCCCCGCAACATAATCAACCTGCTCAGTAACATCATTTTTTTCAACGATGACTTGTTGAAAATCTCCTGTTGGATTCACCTTGTAAGACTCAAGGGCCAGACGAGCCGACGCCATGGCAGTCTCAAGCGCGGGTATGAAATGTTCTGGTTTTACGGTATCAAATGGATAGGCACCATGAGCAGCGCTTGGTTTTTCAAGAAGAGGGTTGTGCATAAAAATCCTTAATCAAATAGTTTCTGATGAAGAGCAAATAACTTAACGACCACGAAGAGCCATATAAGTAAAAAGCCCACCATCATCATATCAAGGATAAAGGAGGATTGAAGATAAATTAGAATGATTGCAATAAAAGCTTTTGCCGCTCTATACACGAGCATATCAGTGAGATATTTCGCGCCATACTTCTGTGGCCCCGATAATGGCTGATAAAGGATCTCTTTACCCGCACTAAAAAATGAATAGTCTGTCGCTTTGAAATAAATATAAAGCATCGCAATCGGAACTAAGCCGATGTGGGAACCTGCTATTAACGACACAACGCAAACTAAATATGAGATTGGAATAAAAAGATGGAGACTCCTCTCTCTAACCCTTGGCAAAATAAAAGGCATGACTAAAAACTGAAAGGTAAAGGTAAGAACATTTGTCCAAGTATAAACATTCCCCAAATAAGCAGTTCTTAAATCGGAAGTGGGAACGGCCAGCTCGAAGGCAAGATTAAATTTAAAGTCAGCGATGTTAATAATGAATTGTGCGAGAGCAACCATGGCACAAATCAGAAGAACATAGCGCTTCAAGTCTGGTGTATCGATGGTCGAAACTGGGCTCTTATGTTTAACATCCACTGTATTAAGTTTTTTAGTAAAGGCAAAGAAAAGGGCCGGCATAATAACAAAACCAATACCAAGTTGGAGAACTTGTAGAGTTCCTCCATTTGCTGATATGGAGCTCGTCAAAAGACCACCAAGAATTCCACCTAAGCTTCCTACTGCGCCAATAGGTCCAACTAAATATTTAAATTTTGATCTTTCAAAATAATTATTGGCGTAGCCTAAGAGCAAATGAACCTGGATTACGATACAGATCTCTTTCCAAATAAAGGCAAGAAAACTAAAAAGTTTACTTCCCTCAAAAAGACTCAAGGAACCTGACATAAAGACCAATGCTGAGAAACCACTTGCGGCAAAAAAGACAAATTGAACAGAGCGAGTCTTTTGCAGGCGATTACAGAGGAAAATACTGATAGATAAAAAAAGTACGGCCCAGGCCCAGGCTGCCGGAGATGATTTGGCACCATGTGATTCAAAAAACAAAGATGTAGTTGAGGCCCTGATTAAAGGGTAATTAAGTAAAACAAAAAAATAAGAGAAGAAAAAAAACAAAAGGTTTTTTTTAAAATCTCGGTCGCTCTGCTTAAGAAGTGAGAAGAAGCTCATTCAGTTTTTAAGTAAGTATCACCCTTTTGGATTTCTTCAAAATCATGTTGATGCTCAAACTGCGAGAAATCAAAAGAAGTGGTAAAATTTGTTTTTTTTATTTCATCTGAACAAAGAGTTTTCATGAAATTAAAAAATTTCTCACGAGTATCAGAGCTCATAAGATGTTCCATCAGGCATGAATCCTTATGGGCCGTTTCTTCATTAACTCCAATTATGTCTCTAAGAAAGTAATATAAAATTGTTCGCGACGACAAGATTCCGTGGACGGCTTCATGTCCAGAGGGAGAGAGAGAGAGAAATTTACTTTCATCTTCAAGAACTAGTTCGCGTTTTTTTAAATTGGTTAAAGCCGTTGAAACAGACCCTTTTGTAAGTCCCATTTCGTGAGCAATATCAGTTACCCTCGCATAGCCTTTGGATTCTTTTAACTTATGGATGGCCAAAAGGTAATGAACCATAGAATGGGTTAAATCATTTTCGTGCGTATGTTGAATTTTATCTGCCATAGCCTATAACTTACTTTCCCCCTCTTGTGCCCGTCAAACGATAATTATTCTTTGCACTTAGACCATCAATGGTCTTCCAACAAAATCTCTCAACTATCTGAAATAAGGTGGTTTATCTAAGGGATATAATTGCTCTCTCAATCTCCCTCTTTGCCCGTGATAAGATCTAGGGATAATCAAGAGGCTTATATGATCAAATACTTTTTACTCTTAGCTTTTTTCTGTATCCCAACTTTTGCACAAACTTTAAATGACTCATTTGAATCTTCAGGTAACATTACTGATGGACAAGCAAAAGAAGCCCAAACTTTTGTTCACCAAGGGATTAGAGACGAAGCCATTAGTGAGGGCTGCGAAGCTCAAGGGTTAGGAACTTGTAGTCAAAATGATGTGATTGCTCAAGGCTCTATTTTAAATGGGCCACTAGGGCAAATGCTCGAACAGAATATGGGTAAACTCTACACCGTAATTTTTGGCGCCGGTGGTTTTATGACCGGCCAGGGTCCTCAAGTCAGCGTCGTTAGCAAAGAAAATCAGAACCGCTATAATCAAGCTGGTAATCAGTATCAGGACGCAAACGGTAATCAAGTTTCTAAAAAAGATCAGGCAGATTCAAAAGCGGACTATTGTATCTACGCGGCCATGGGTTATGAAGTTATTAGTGGCTTTATTCAAACATCGCTACAAGACAAAATCACACAGGACCTTAAAGAAGAAAAAGACATACAATTAAAAGCACTTCTGGCCCTAAAAAAGACTCATGAAGCGAGAAGGAAAACTTCTCTTTATCAGGGAACCATTTATGCGGCCACTAGTGCTTGCTACATTGCAAGAGCAGCATCATCTAAGGGCAGAGTTGTTATGGATTTCCAGTACTGGGCAAAGATGACTGCCGCTGGAGCACTTTCTGCACTTTATTACACTAAGGCGCGCAAACATAAGCTAGCTTCAGAAGCAGTCCAGACAGTGATAAATGGCTTACCATCTACTGGTGATTGTAACCCTTGGACCAAAACGACATGTTTCTGTAGCGAAAAAACATCTAAAACTCTCTACCCTGATACATTTCAACAGGTCTGTGTATTGAACAGTGGAAATCCAGAACCTTCGATGATTTCGGTTGGCTGCGGAGTCATGAGCAATGGGCAAATGAACTATGATAAGGAATGTAAATGCAAGCAAAGCAATTCTTGTTTTAATGCAAAACTAACATCGGCCAATATGAAATTCACCCTTGGAAATAATCTTATGGGCCAGGCCAATCGTGGATTTGAATTATTAGGAAATGGTCAGTTCGACTCTGGCCAATTTGATAACTATGGAATTCAATCAGGCGCCTATGCGGCGAAGATTAAAAAAAATATTGCTGTTTCTGGAATGCCTAAAATTAAGGTGGATCCAAAGAATCAAGCGATTGCAAATGATTTTTCCAAAATTATGCCCGCCTCTGCAGCGGGACTAGTTGCAAACTCGGCGAGTATGAATGCCCCCGGGGCCAGCGGAGACGGTGGCGCCAAAGCGGCTTTGGATAAACTACCAACAAATCTTAAAGATAAAATTCAAGCCACTGAGCCAGTTAAATACACAAGCAAGGGCCCAGGTTTTGACTCTGTTGATGAAGGAAAAGAAGAGCAGTTTACAATCCCTGGAGCAGAAGAAAAAGGCTCAGAAGATAGCACAGAGGTCTTAACATTTGCCGAAAAAGCGATCAACAACGCTGATGTGACAAACTCTCCTGATACTCCAATCTTTGATATTATTTCTAACCGTTATATGCGATCAGGAATTAATAAACTTAAAGTTGAGGAATCAAAGTAGTTTATTCACCAAGTTTGTCAAAGAGATCAATTCTTGTCTGATGCCTTCCCCCCTCAAAGGTGGTGCTTAGGAAGGTGTCGGTAATTTTTTTAAGAAGTTCAATTGAAGTTTTTCTCCCTGAGAGACAAAGAACATTGGCATTATTATGGAGTCGACTTAGTCTTGCATCATCCTCGTCACGACAAAGAGCTGCACGAATTCCTGAATATCGATTCGCAACCATGCAAACTCCTATCCCTGATCCACATAAAAGAATTCCAAAAGTATTTTCGCTCTTCACGTTGTCGACAAGTTTTTTTGCCCATTCTGGATAATGAGTAGAATCAGAATTATGTGTCCCAACATCTACGACTTCGTGATTGTGGCCCTGAAGATATTTAACAAGTTCTTGTTTTTCATTATAAGCTGCATGATCAGAAGCAAGGATAATTTTCATTTCAATAATCCTAGAAATAAAAAAGGGCGCTCGTGGCGCCCTTTAGAAATTAATAGCGATAGTATTCAGGTTTGTATGGCCCAGTAGCAGAAATGCCAAGGTACTCAGATTGAGCAGGAGTCAGTACATCTAACTCAACTCCAATCTTCTTCAGGTGCAAACGAGCAACTTTTTCATCAAGATGTTTAGGAAGCATATAAACTTCTTTTTTGTAAGCTGAAGCATTAGACCAAAGTTCAATTTGCGCCAACGTTTGGTTTGTAAATGAGTTACTCATAACAAAGCTTGGGTGACCAGTGGCACAGCCTAAGTTCACAAGACGCCCTTCTGCAAGAACAATAACTTGATTGTTATTTTCTAGGGTATAAAGATCTACCTGAGGCTTAACTGTATCTTTCGTGTGACCATAGTTTTTATTCAACCAGGCCATGTCGATTTCAATATCAAAGTGACCAATGTTACAAACAATCGTTTTATCTTTCATGGCAAGGAAGTGCTTACCAGTAACGATATCTTTACAACCAGTTGTGGTTACAACGATGTCCGCTTCTTTTACTGCATCATCCATTTTCTTAACTTCGTAACCTTCCATTGCAGCTTGAAGTGCACAAATTGGATCGATTTCAGTTACGATAACTCGAGCTCCGGCCCCTTTAAGAGAGTCAGCAGACCCCTTACCAACATCACCGAAACCTGCAACAACTGCAACTTTACCAGCAATCATCACATCAGTTGCACGGCGAATAGCATCCACACATGACTCACGACAGCCGTATTTATTATCGAATTTAGATTTTGTGACTGAATCATTTACATTGATACATGGAACTGGAAGCTTTCCTTGTTTTTGAAGCTCATAAAGACGGTGAACACCAGTTGTTGTTTCTTCAGAGATCCCTTTGATACCTTTATAAAGCTCAGGGTATTTATCAAGAATGAGCTGAGTAAGATCTCCCCCATCATCAAGAATCATATTAAGTGGCTTCTTATCTTCGCCAAAGAAAACAGTTTGATCAATACACCACATGAACTCCTCTTCGTTCATTCCTTTCCAGGCATAAACAGGAATTCCAGCGGCTGCGATTGCAGCAGCGGCATGATCTTGAGTTGAAAAGATGTTACATGAAGACCAAGTTACATCAGCACCAAGCTCAACCAAAGTTTCAATAAGAACAGCTGTTTGAATTGTCATGTGCAAACAACCAGCAATACGAGCACCTTTAAGAGGCTTCGTCTTACCATACTCTTCACGAAGGGCCATTAGACCTGGCATTTCAGCTTCAGCAAGCTTAATTTCTTTGCGACCCCAGTCTGCAAGAGAGATGTCTTTCACTTTGTATTTAACAAGCGATGAATTTCCGTAAGTGCCCTGTGAAAAAGTTGCTTTCATTGACAATTCCTTTTCCTAACCCGAAAGGGTCTGGTAGATAAGCTTTATAACTATTAATGGGCTTAACCTAACACTAATTGAGCAAGGTCTCAAGGGGGAAGCTCGATTTATCAAGGGTTTATCTAAGGCCAACTTATGAAAAAATATCGATTTGAATACTTTGCCTCATGCCCAAGTGGTTTAGAAGACATTCTGGCCAAGGAATTATCAGAACTTGG
>CANHJD010000004.1 GCA_947461145.1 Bacteriovoracaceae bacterium | reverse complement strand
GTTGAGCCCTAATTGTTCTAAAACTTAAACCCCTTGGAATCAATGGGTTTTTTGTATAACGGACTAAGCGCACCGGTAGCTCAGTTGGATAGAGCAACCGATTTCTAATCGGTAGGTCACAGGTTCGACTCCTGTCCAGTGCGCCATTTTCAAAGAATTGTTTGAATTTTCTTCGGCTCAACTCCCCAATAAATCATTCGTGTTTTCTTTTTCTTATCCAACTTATCATAGGCGAACCCGATGCCAAGTTTCTCACTGTACTCAGTGATATCAGACTTAAGATAGTCCACACCCTTTACAGGATGTTCAAATGTCTTCCAATCATCGGCTTTCAGTTTTTCTTTAATGAGGCGTGAAGGAACCTCTTCGCCCTTATTGATTGGAGCAACGATGGAAACAATTTTTTTATTTTTTTTCAGTACGCTAATCGATAGGGAGAATATTTTTATTCTATCCCCAAGACCATAGACTTCATGATCAGCATCTTCTTCTATCTTGTGTAGGCCGTTTATTTTTTCAAGGGCCCCACCAATGTCCTTAGAGTTCCATACTGATTGAAAGATCAAAAGGTTGTCTTGCGAGTTCTCTCCATAAGAGCTACACCCAATTAAAAGAAGCAATAATAGAATGAATATTTTCATGGTTTTTCCAATTTGAAATCAGAAGGAACAAGCCTTTTGATTAGTTCATGTCTTTTTGGGAATTTCTTACGCAAACCAATCTCATCAGAGAGAAAATCTTCCAAATGATTTGCAATATCTTCTGTAATACTTTGATCAGAATCCTGTTTTAATCTAGGTGCATCTTTTAGTCGAATAAGTTCACGACTCAACATTTTTTGTCGCCATCCGAGTTCTTCTACAAGAGAAGTTAATTTTTCTGGGTCTAGTCCATGTAGATATAGATGAGATAATTCGTGACTTAAGATCCTATCTTGATTGGTCGAAGTAAAAAACACATCGTAGAGAGCAATCGTGTCTATATTTTTAACTGTCGTACCTGGATTTTTTGGTGAATTTGAAACAACTCCTCTCACAAGCTTCGCAGAGAGTTCTCTAAGTACCCGAGGTTGAACACTTAAAGCTTTTAGAACAGCTTCTTTATCTGCCTGACTCCAATATTTGAATTTTTCTCTTGATTCAGGCCAGCCATTCGGCGTGATATTAAGAAACCTATCTTGCCAATGAGTGACTGTTGGAAATTTGTCTCTACAATGCTCTTCCCTTGTAGCTTTTGAATATTCCGCGCCATCCTTACGCTTGTATTTCTTAACTGGATGTGCACGGACCTTAACCTGCCATACTGTGCAAGGCGGAGGAGATGCTTGGGCCGAAAAAGAAAAGACCAAAATTAAAAAGAGACTAATCTTCATAGACCTCTCTTCTATGGCCCACTTTAACTACGACGACTAATACTTCATGCTCATGAATTTGATATATGATTCGATAGTCGCCGACACGAAGTTTAAACAGACCAGATAAATTTCTTCTCAAAGGATGACCAAACTTGAGAGGATCTACCATGAGTTTTTCTTCAATAGCCTTCTTGATTATTTTTTTAGCTGAGCCATCAAGGGAAGTAATGTCATCCATGGCAGATTGGACATAACTTATTGTCCATTTGGAATGAGAGGACATTGTCATTTCTTCTTAGACCAGGTCGTCTCATGAGAAAACCTTTTTTCATGCAAGCGCCCTTCAGCAATTTTTGCATAATAAAGATCTTCATTTATTTCCAATGCTTCTTTGGCCAGGTCTAAAATCACACTTGATATGGAAGACTCATTACGAAGATTTTTCAAGGCTTCGAAGTCTTGATAGAGGTCATCTTCAATAGTGAGATTGACACGTTTTTTGGCTGTAGGCATGGCGGTGCTCCCGGTGTTTCTTTAGTGTAACACCAAGAGTGAACAAAGTCAACCTAGCAGTAAAAACAATCGGTTAAATCATTCTCATGGCCCTCCTCAAGGCAGGTGGTTGCGAAATCCTCCACTCGGGTGCGCCATTTATGTGAAAAGCCCTATTCTCAACCTTCTTCTTAGAATTAAACCGATGTTTCAATGAAACATTGAAAATTAACAGTTTTATTATCTCTTTCAGTTATTTTCATCATCCTTACGTTGCCAGCAGATTGAATTTTAAGAATTGAACCATCATTTGCCTCCATGTGGAGCCATCGACGTTTCAATAGGAGTGGTTTTTGATCAATAAATTTATAATCTATCGAAGGGACACTTTCTTCCTCGAAAGCAAAAATCGCTCCAGAGGTTAAATCATCCATCTGAGGAATCAATAAAAACATGGAGTCGGCAGTTCTAGCATGACCTACCATTTGAAAGCACTGAAAGTGATGGCCCGCAAAGCTTGAAGTCGATGCTAAAATCAAGGCAAGAAGGAATAACTTTTTCATTTTGAGCCCTTAAAGTGTGATCGTTTAAAGTAATTTTAGATTCTTTCTAAAATTTTAACTATTGCCTGTGAAAAAAAGACCTCTAATTAGGTGGGTGTCTAAAATTTCGACACCCTTTTCTATTTTTCAAATCAAACGGCAATTTTTTTTAAGTCGGATAGAATAGGCCAATACAAATAACTGATATCGTCTTTATACCTAATGGAGGAAATTATGAAAAAAATTCTTTTTATTGCCCTTGCTGTACTTTCTTTTAACGCTCTTGCAAAAGATAAAGTACTCCTTTCTTGTACAACTTACGGTGATGCTCTAAGCGAAGTACAAGTTGTATCCGATGCTAAGGGTGACCAATCTATTAAAATTATTGAAATGGATAACACTTCTAAAAAAATGCAAGTAATGTTGCCAACATTTTTTAGTGATAAGAAAACTCAACTTGTTCTTTCAGCTGCCCGATACCCAGACAGCGCTTCTGGTGGTGCAGTTGATGAAGCGGCCATTCTTGTTATTGCGGCCAATAAGAAATCTGCACGTCTTGCTCACGCCGGCTTAATCTTTTTTATGGATTGTCGTTAATTTCAAAAAAAATAGTGCTGAGGCCTCCTTCGGGAGGCCTTATTTTTTTAAATCTACTTCTCATGTAAAATCAAATCAAGACCATCCTGTCTAGGAATTAAATTTTGGCAAATTGGTGAGAAATAATGCCAGTGGAATTGTGATTTATCATAAAAAAACCAGCTATCATGGGATGCCAATGTCAGGATCTAGATCTAAGACATCCGCGGCAGTCTCAATGAAAGAGCCTTTATGCTTAACTTTTGCTGCTTCAACTATTTCATCAAAATTAATAGTCCCTTTAATCGATGTGTGTTCCAAGAAATAAGCTAGATTCAAATTAAAAACAAATGGGGCTGCAAGGCCTAGGGTCACTATTAGTAGTAAAAAAGATTTAATACAAATCATTAAATACTCTGAGCCTTTGGCGGAAGAGGAGAATTTTGCAAGTCCAAACTTTAAATGAGACATTTTATATTGATGAATTGAAACAGCAAACCAAGGATAATATATTCCTAGAGTGAAAAGAGTCATCAAGATTCCCTTTATCCAAGTGATCGCAAATTCTTTACTGTCAGGATCATATTTAAAACCTGAAGTACCGAAATGAGTTTTACCCCAACGAATTTTATCCAAATTACTCGCCATAAACGGATAATAGATTCCAAAGCTGAAGACAGTAAGAATTGAACCCAAGATGGAGGCACTTAAATGTTCCTTTGAGCCACCTTTTTTGACATTAAAACTCACCGAGCGATAAGTTGTATTGTTTACGAGATAAGAGTAAGCACCGTATCTTGCCCAAATAAAGAAAATAAATAATCCTGCAGAAGTCAAAAGAGAATGAACAATTGAAAGCAAGAGATTGCCCCTCACAACATAAGTTGAAATTCCTGTATTTATCACATTCATTCCAATCATAATCAAAAGTAAAACACCATAGGCCTTTAGTGAAGAGCTTGGATCCCCTTTGAATAAGAATGGAGTAGAATTAAGCGAAGTAGATTTCCAGATGAATTTTCTGATATTTGTCCTCGCATAGGGTATGTAAAAACCAAATGTAAGTATAATAAAAATAATATTTTTAATCATCATTAATAATAATTCGGAGTCACTAGCTTTGAAACTGAAGTGATATGTTTTAGGCGGGAGTGGATTTGGTCTTGAGATGTTTGAAGCAGTAGGATCACTTGAAATTTTTGGATTTGATGGAGTCGTTAATATTTTTGATGATGTAGAGGGATTAGAGTTTATAAAATTGCAAATAAATTTCTTATCTCCTGCAATTATAATGCTACCATTCTCTAACTTGAATTTTTTGTTGCTTTCAATCCTTTTAGAATTTACAAAAGTTCCATTTCGAGAATTCAGATCTAGGATAAAAAGGTTGTCTCCTTCGATGCTGAATTGGAAATGAGTTCGACTAAGTTTAGTCGTTTCGGTAAAGCGATGTGTGGAATCACCTCGTCCAACAGTATCTCCAGATTTTAGTCTTATGACTCTTTCGGAGTCTAAGTCCTTGAGATCGAATTGCATACAACTCCTGATAAATTTAAACTCACAATCGGCAAAAGACCGAATTACCAGATTTTGGGGATAGCAAAAAGCTAAGGTCGGATTTTGCCCCCACACTTAAAAAACGCTCCGAGCTTTACAGTACCAATTTCATAATTATAACCAATGCACCAGCTTGAGATCCCAGAATGAATCTCAGTACATTTTGTTCTTACAGGATCTTTGCTGTAATGTTCTCCAGCTTTGATTTCTTCATTTGATGTATCCAAACAAATAACTCCAGGTTGTCTGTCTGTTTGGTAGAATTCTCTGACTTCCGAATGGTTATATCTAGCACCACAAATTTTTTTACAAAGACTTTTGTGTAGATTGGGGCATGAGTAAAGTAGTTTTACGCTGTCTTGGGTGATGGATTTCAAATTTTTGGGACACTTCTTTTGATCTGTTTTGACCCCAATACATTCTGTTTCTGATTTGAATATTTTAGCGTTTTTATCCCCACATACATTTTTAACATTCTCTTTTGAGATATTTTTACATTTTAGCGAAGCCTTTTTTGAAGCAAGATATACAGCTTCACAATGACCAGTAATCTCGCTCTTACAGCTCCTTCGATCTAGATCTTTGCATCCTTGGCCCATCATACTTGAGGGACTCAAGTTTGTTTCAGCATATGTGAACGATGAGACTAGATAAAAACCAAGTAAGATGAGTTTTTTCATAAATGGTATTGTTCTTGTTTTATCGGTCATTATTAAGGATTGTTTAGGTAACGAAAGTCATTCATGTGAGTTAGATTGTAGCACATGAGAACTGCTCAAAAAATATTTCTTCTTATTTTATTGTTTTTTTCTCTTTATCTATTCGCCCAAGAGGAAGCGCCTGTTGAAGATAATTTACCAGAAGAAACCACCCTAGAGGAGGAGATTCCTAAAGAAGAAGTCCCTACAGAACCAGCTGAGTGCGTTTGTCCGCAAGAAGAGGAAGCCGTCGACACCCTATTTCCGGCAAACTCCATTTTTTATATCACCCCATTTTCAGAACCCGAACATCAAGCTGAGGAAGCTCCTAAAAATGATCTTATACCTGGCTACATTGAAAAAACTTGGCCTGGATATAGTGATGAAAGTTACAAACAGATTCCTTCAGATTAAGGTCCTTTAACTGTGCATCTTGTATCCATACAAGAAATTTGGAAACAAGCTACTGTGCTATTGCATCTACCAATAAATCCACTCAGTGCTATATGGCCTTCACAATCTTTGACTGGAGAAAGAACATGACAATTCGATTGTGCCTGCTCAGGTTGAGAAGTGAAAGCTTTGATTTTAACTGTACCTTGATAAATGGATGCATATCCTGAGGTGCTGAACAAAACCAGTAGTGAAAGAAAAAAATAATTCATCTAAGCTCCAACCAGCAATTAAGCATATCTTTTCATATTAGCATTTGCCTGATTTTAGCCGAAGACTTTTTTAAGAGAGGCTAGAAATAGTTGAAATCTCATTCAAGTATAAGATGGTGACTTTTTTGAAGTCTATTTAAAACTCAAACTGCCAATTAAAGGAGTAGGTTATGAATACAGGAGTTGAAAAAACCAAACTGTATAAGCAAGGGTTAACATAATGACAAGAAAATCTCCGAAGAGTGAGTAAAGGCTTGTTTCGGAATGATATTTTTCCTTAAAAAAATCAACCATTTTTAATTTTATAAAATAACTTAAAGCTATGAGGCCGCAGAAGCCAATAAATCCTCCAAGCAATTTTTTCCAAGGAAGTGAATCGGTGTGATTTATATCTTTCCTGTATTCTTTTGATGTCGGTAGGGGAACAGCCTTCTCATTTTTTAAATCGTTTGTTTTTAATGGAGAGTAAGGAGTTGGAATTTGGCCTCGCTTCAATTTTGCATATTTTTCTAGAGCATCATTTGAGGGAATAAAATGAGCCGAAAAAGGAGTTTTTCTCCCTTGAGGTTGAGCCTGAATCATTATTTCAAGTGTGATGGTGTCGCCAAGAAGGTACTCATTATTGTCCAAGCTTTTGTTCCAAACGATCCCAAAATCTTTCCTGTTGATTTGAGTTGTCGCCTTAAAAAAGATACTTTCTTTTCGAACATGATCTTTTTTCTGGCCCTTATATTCTAATTCAAGTTTAATATCGCGTTTAATTCCTCTAATTTCGAGAATGCCATTTGCGATGAAGATACTTTTTGATTTTTTAAGTATTTTGTTTGATTCAAATCGAATAATAGGAAAATTTTGAATATAAAAAAAGTCACTTTTTCTCAGATGCGAGTCTCTTCTTTTGTCTTGAGTATCAACCGAGGAAGCCTGGATTTCTGCAGATAGATTTTTAAGAATCATGTTCTGAGGGTCAAAATCCATGGACCCCCTAAATTCCCTAAAACTTCCTTGGACTTCAGATAGGGTCATGTAGGGGACTTTAAAATGTATTTGGGTATGATCCTTATTTACTTCATAGGTCGAGGCAAATAGTTGAAGGCAAAAAAAAAGAAATAAAAGTTTAAGCATAACCCCTAAAATTGATAAATGCTATTTATAACAAATCCATTTGCAGTATTAGTTATACTGTCCTTAGTGATATTATTTCTGAAATAGAGAGCAGAAAAAGAGAGTGCTTTAGAAAATGTTCTTCTTAGTCCCACACTAATCTCGTGTCCATCGGCTTTTGAAAATAGGCTCGGGAAATAAGCAATCCCACCAAGAACGGCATAATCGTTATTTAAGGAATATGCATCTAGTAAGTTTAAGCGGTCAACCCTAACAGGATTCAAATTAACCTGATTAGGTTTATTTATATTCAGCAAATAGTTAAGATTGTCATATTGAAGTGTTAAGTAGTGATTATCTTCTTGTTTACTCACTCCGAATAGGTAATCAAAATAATACTTAATTTTATTTGCCGAGCTTGAAGTGTTATCCGATGTAAATTTGATTGAGATATAGTTATTTACTGCGATACCCATTCTGTAATTAAACTTATTAATTGGCTTTTGGATCGATAGACCCATTTTCAAAAATGAGAGGTCAAATTTTGAATTAAGATCGTCATTCGATTTAATTACAACATTTCCTAGAGATAATTGACCAAAAAATGTTTCGTTTCGTTCTTTTGGAGGCTCTTTTTTTGCCTCTGGCTCTTTTTTAACTTCAGGAGCTTTTACTTTTTTAATTATAATTTCTTCATAGCATGGGGGTAAAAAGTATCCTTCACTTGGCCGATCAGAATCCTTGTTGATTGTATCAGTAAAAGCAACCCATCTGCTAAGATCCTCATAATAGAATTTATCCTGTAGAAGAACTTCCTCTGTCGTGCCAACTTTAGCATTAGTTAATTTTCGAGAAAAGACATAGCTTTTAAAGTCTGGATAAAGAGTTTTGTAATTAACATTTTTCTTTAAATCATCAGGACTTAAAAGGGTACAGACAAGCTTGTTTTTATCGTTTAAATTCTTTTTAAATTCTGGAATCTTAGATTTTTTAGGCACTGGTAAATAGATCATCCGAGGCTCTTTCAGAGCATCTATTTCATTTTTTCTTAAACCATTTTGATAAAGGGTGTACTGGATCCATTTTTTATCAGTAAATCCATTTTCGATAAGTTGCTGTTGGAAATCTTCAAAGTTTTTTATGTAGATTTGCTTTGCATAAATTTTATTAAAATAATCAATATAGTTCGATTCTTTAGAAATTGCATTTTGATTAAAAAAGACCAAGATAGATATAAGTGATAATGTAAGTTTATTCATTCATAAATATTACCTCATCTCCCTATTTTTAAAAGTGGAGAAAACATGTTTAATTCCTGAGCGTTTTATTTTTTTGTTAATGATACCGACTAAGATTTTGAAGGCTGTCTTTTTTTAAAACATAAAGAACTCTATTTTTTTCTGCGATATAACCTAGTTCTTTAAATTCACTAATACACCTAATGACAGTTTCGTGTGCTGTCCCCAAAAGGGAGGCCATCTCTTCCCTAGAGAGTTGGAGTTTAAAATTCTGAGATTCTCCTGTAGTTTCAGACATTTTTAAAATGTAGGTAGCGAGTCTTTCTCTTACATTTTTTCTCACCATGTCAGCAGTCTTTGCATTTGATTCTATTAGGTCCTGACTCATTTTCAAAATTAAGTCAGTCATTAAAGTTGAGGAGTTCGCTAGGACTTCTTTCATAGACGTACTATCAATAAAGCAGCACTTCGTTGGCTCGAGAGCCTTGGCACTTTCAATATATTGTTGTTTTCCAAAAAGGCCTGTGTGACCCAAAATATCTCCACCTTTTTGAATTTTATTTATTATTTCTTTACCATCTTCCTCTTGAGTGTACAGCTTCACGCTACCGGACTCCATGCAGAAAACTCCAAGACATGGGCTCTCTTGATGAAAAATGATTTCACCTCGATTGAAGAAATGAAAAGTTTTAAGCTCATGTAATTTTTTAACCTCTTCATTTCCAAGTCTTGAAAATAGACTGGAGGAGAATACATTGCAATTTGTGCAGAGGCATTTTTGATTTAACTTCATTGGCATGCTTCCTTTCTTCATTGAAGAATACTCTTTTCGTATGCATCAAAAAATATTCACTTAGTCTAAAACAGAGTCTTTTATGATTTCTACACTAACTTATTGAAAATAAGCTTGAAACCTTAAGAGTGTCATAAGTCATTTTCTATCTTCCTTTCGTATCCTAAATTTATGATCAATGGAGGCGCAAATGATAATTAAAAAGAAAGAAAAAAAAGATGATAAGCCAAAAGGAAATAGAAGATTTCGTATGAAGGGGGATGAATCTAAAAAAAGTAAAAGGATTCGTCATCCAAATAAATTCTAAAGAAGTTTTTTAAATCATGAGGATGAAATGGCATTTCCTGAAAAAGTATTAATCGCAGTTGATACCAGTTTACCTGAGGAGATATTTTCTTCCCTCAGGAAAATGGAGTGGATGAATGATTCTGAAATTCACATCGTACATATTTTTAGGATTCTTAATTACGGAGATGGTCTTTCATTTAATGTCTCCTTTCCTTTTTCTTTTAATGAAAAAGAATTGTCAGATGCAGTCCTTGAAAAAATGAAGACAATGGCAAAAGGATTCCTGCCATATGGCCACGTTGGAAAAGTTATTTATCAATGTCTTTTTGATACGGATATAAATAGTAAAATGAGAAATTATGTTGATCAAAAAAAGATTGATCTTTTAATCGTTGCAACCAGACAGAGGCTAGGTCTTTTCGAGAGTTCATTTGCCAATGATATGATAAAAAAATCAGCTACAAATATCTTAGTCTTGAGGCCTGAGAAATGAAGAAAATTCAAGTCGTTGCTATTGGAGTTGATTTTAAGGACAATCCAGAAGAAGCTTGGAAAGACCTGAAACATTTGGAGTTTCTTAGGGACGTCGAAATTCATCTCGTGCATATTTCGAGTTTTCATAATTATTCTTTGAGCGAGAATATTCAAGTCCCAGTCTATCCATCTGGGGAGATGAAACTTGTTATCGAACATTCCATCCTTTTGAAAATGAATCAACTTGCTTCTGAATTGCTTCCAAAGAGCTGTAACCATCCAATCGTTGCAAAATGCTTATTTGACACAAACCCTAAAAAATCATTTTCAGATTACACCGAGAAAGTTGGTGCTCAGTTAGTTATACTCGCAAGTGGGAAAAAGAACCATTTATCAATTAGAAGCTTCATTCAATACCAAGTACGAAATTCAAAGGCAAATGTCCTCGTAATGAAATCGCATTAATTCGAAGGAGGTTTCATGCAAAAATATGAAAATAATTATGCTATTGATTTGAAATCAGTAACGAAACCTCTAAAGGGTGTTCAAGATATTAAAGAATTAGTGGATAAGGTGTCTGAATCTAAAATTGTTATGCTTGGAGAGTCAACTCATGGGACAAAAGAATTTTATCAATGGCGCAGTTTAATAACTCAGGATTTAATAGCAAATCACAATTTTAATTTTATTGCGGTTGAAGGTGACTGGCCGCTTTCTCAATCTATAAATACCTTTATCTTGGATAAAAGCATTCAAACTTCTTTTGAAGCTCTTTCCTCATACAATAGGTGGCCAACTTGGATGTGGGCAAATACAGAAATGATTGAATTGATTGAGTGGCTCAAACACCATAATAGTAATTATAAAAAAGAAATTGGATTTTATGGTCTTGATGTCTACTCAATGTTTGATTCGATTGATCAGGTCATAAAAACACTTCGAAAAATTAATCCAGGCTTGGCGCTTAAGGTTGAAGAGTATTATGCATGTCTTGGCTCTTTTGGACGTGATGAAATGAATTACGCAAGGGAATTATTTAAAGCTCCAGAAGGGTGCAAACGTGAAGTTGTTTCTGCCCTTCGAGACATATTAGAAAATAAGATGTTGCAGCAAGCTGAAAACCAATCAGAAAGATTACAAATTGTTCAAAATGCTAAGATCGTAACTAATGCCGAAAATTATTACCGATCCATGGCCTTCGGAGAAGATCTCGCCTGGAATGTTCGAGATAATCATATGGTAGAAACGCTCGAATCCTTGTTTCAGTTTTATGGTCAGCAATCTAAAGGTATTGTTTGGGCGCATAATTCACATATTGGAGATTATCGGGCTACTGACATGAGTTTGAGGGGTGAGGTTAATCTTGGTGGACTGGCGCGAGAGATCTTTGGTCAAGAAAATGTTTCACTTGTTGGGTTTGGAACTTTTTCAGGTGAGGTACTTGCTGCGGACGCTTGGAATGGAGCAGATCAAATATTTATTTTGCCAGAAGCTAAACAAGGAAGCCTAGAGGATCAATTCCATAGAATTTCTATTGATTTAAAATCTCCAAATCTTTTGTCTATTTTTAACAAGGATTTACATAAATCATCACTAAATTGCTCAATAGATCAACGAGCTGTTGGTGTTGTTTATGATCCAGATGCAGATCATAGAAGAAATTATGTCCCCAGCAACCTAATTGATCGTTATGATGCATTTCTTTTCATTGATCGCACGCACTCATTAAATCCGATTCGGAATCAGTTCGATCCTAATAAATATCCAGAAACCTATCCATTTGGAACTCGATTTTAAAGGAGCCTATTATGTGTCCAAAGTACTACAACGAAGATGAAGGTGTTTATGCTGAGAAAAATACTTATGAGATAAGTGGTGTTGAATTCGAGAGACCACATGATTTGAGTTTTGTTGGAATAGGACCCAAAAACTATAATCCTGACAAAAGACTAAAAGAGGAAGTCTGCCTTAGTTTAACATTTAATCCAAAAATCGATGCCTCTGAGATTGAAGTCATTGTGAGCAAGGGAATTGTCCATTTATCAGGATTTGTAAGAAATCGCGATATGAAAAAGGAAGTGGATAAATGTCTTGATCGAATTTCAGGGGTCATTGACGTAGATAATCAATTACAACTTTTAAAGAATGGTTATTCATTTGATTTCGATGATTATGATCTTTATTAAGGAATGGTATGAAAATAAACCCAAAGATTCTGTTTTTCACTGATTTTTCGGAGATGTCTAGTAAGGCGCTTATTGCGGCAGAAGAGTTAAGAAAACTTGGTCGTGGGACTATGCATATTGTCCATTTTGCTGAATTCTCTTTTCAATGGGATTGGGTTGATAATGGTAAAAAAGAGGAATATTTAAATTTAGAAATTGAAAAACAGCGTCAGGCATTTCTTGAAAGGGTGATGCTTGAGCAAATCAGAGATTGTGAGGCAAAGACCACTGGGAGTATTGTGAAAGGGGATTTAAAATCAAGTTTCGAAAATGTAATTTCACAGTTCAAGCCAGATATCTTGATTCTAGGTCACACTGGGAAAGGGAAGTCCTCATTTCTTGTTGGAGGCTTCGCTAGTAATGTTATTGGACTTGCGTCTATACCAGTAATGTTATTTAAAAATGCTAAAAAACCTTTAAAAGTTGCTGGCCTCGTTGACACAACCGAGTCAGTTCATGGAATTTTACAGTCTACTTTTGAGCTTTCGAATTTGTTTTCTGCTCCTAGTGCAATAATTTCACTTTGGCGCAAAAGTTTCTCTGATTTTTTTAATCAAACGGCCTACGAGAAGGATATGGCTCCTCTCACTCTTTCTGATTTTGAACGAAGAAATATACAGGATAAAATGAGGGAGAAAATTGAAGAGAGCCTCCCTTCAAAGTTTTGTCCTGAGATAATTATTGAAATGAGTGAAGAAAAGCGATTAGCCTTTCATTTGATAAAAATCTTAGATCAAAAGAAGGTGGACCTAATTGTAATACAAAAGCATCATAAAACATTTATAGAGAAATTTCTTGTTGGCTCAGAGACGAGACGACTGGTTGAGTTTTATTCAGGGGACATCTTCATTTTACCCCCCTGATGATGCTATATGATCGACTAATTCTTCAATGCCAAAAGCTCTCGCACATCCAGCACAGCAAAACATTTGATCTCCTGATTCAAGTCCATGACCGATGATCCTTGTCCCACAGCTCGTACAATGTGGTGCAAGTTTTTGTATGGCGCACTCGAAACAATCAAATTTATGCTCTTTACCGTTCATTATGACCTTAAATACTTTTGCATAACTGTTTCCACAATTTTCACAACGCTGCATAATTCCTCCGCTGATAATTGTCACAAGAAAATTAAAGCAATTCTTGGACCATTTTTTAATGCTCTAAAACTAGCATGTTGGTTAAAGCGAGAATAATATTTCACGAATCAGGGGGGTTCAAATGTGGAACTGGTGGAATTCAATTATTTCTGGAGAGGTTCCTTTAGAAGTTAATTCATCTGTGTCTTTGTTAGTTGAAAAATCGATAATGGAAAATAAAGGTAAATTAAGCTCCCTCGGTAGTCTTGTGATTCATACTGGTAAATATACGGGGCGATCTGCCACAGATAAATATATTGTATCGGATAGTTATAGTAATAGGGTTATCGATTGGGGTGGGAGTCAGAAGTTATCAGCAGGTTTTTTTTATCAATTAAAAGAAGACTTTTTAAGAAATATTAACTTCTTTAAGCCACATTCCTATATTGTAGAGAAATCGGCCTGTGCTGATGAGAGATTCTCTCTCGGACTTCGATTTATCAGTGTTTCTGCTCCCCATGCTTTATTTTGTAAGACTATTTTTCGTAATCCATTACCGGAGCCCCCTTTAGGTACATTTACTATCTATCATCACCCAGATCTTGATTTTAACTGGAAAGAATATGGTCTTAAATCTCCCGTTGTGATTGCCATTAGTTTTGAGACAAAAGAAATTATTATTTTTGGAACGGCTTATTCTGGAGAAATAAAAAAAGCTGTATTTACTATTTTAAGTACACTGCTACCTGACTTTGGAGTTTTACCAATGCACTCAGGAGCAAATATTAATACAGAAGGAGATGTTTCACTTTTTTTTGGTTTGTCTGGTACCGGTAAAACAACTTTGGCGACAGACGAGGGAGTAAGATTAATTGGTGATGACGAAATAGGGCTTTCTGACCAAGGAGTTTTCAATTTCGAAGGAGGGTGTTACGCAAAAACCTTCGGCCTGACTCAAAAATCAGAACCTCAGATCTTCAAACTCGCCAATCATTTTGGGTCACTTTTAGAAAATGTACCTCTTGACATGAAGTCTAGAGAGCCAAATTATTTTGATAAAACCGTTACTGAGAATGCAAGAGCGACTTATTCCCTGTCAAAATTAGATCAGTATGTTCCGGATGGTAAGGCCGGGGTTCCTCAAAATATTTTTTTCCTGAGCGCAGACGCTAAAGGTGTTTTGCCGGCAGTAAGTTTATTAGATAAAAATCAAGCGATTTATTATTTCTTATCTGGGTATACTGCTAAGCTCGCTGGAACTGAAATGGGCGGAAGAGATATTAAGACAACTTTCTCAAAGTGTTTTGGAGCTCCATTTATGATTAGAAAAGCTGAAGATTATAGTGAACTTTTTAGAAGTTTTTTAGCCTCAAAAAATATTAGTGTTTGGCTGCTTAATACTGGATGGTATGGCGGTTCCCAAGGTATAGGAAAGAGGTTCCCGCTTCAATTCACGAGAAAATGTGTAAGAGCAATTCAGTCCGGACAAGTTGAGAAGCTGGATTTTCACCGTGATCCCATTTTTAATTTGCAGATACCATCAGAAATTAAAGGGGTTGAAAGCTACATGTTAAATCCAATGGAACTCTGGCCTAATCAAGGAGATTACTTGCGGGTGGCGGACGATTTAAGAGATAAATTGGACAATAATTTTCAGAGATTTGAAATAAAAAAGGAGGTGGATTCCCACCTCCTGTAAGTATCGCTATCTTCGGGGGAGAGATTTCTTTTTTGTTGGATTGTAGATCATAAATTTAAGACCAACATTATTACTGTTGAATCCTAAATTGTACGATTGAGTCCCATCAAAGAATCCATGCTCTTGATGGAAATAAGCAATTTTATTTTCATAAAATAAACCGAATCTTTCGTTCTTGGAGTTGAACTCAACTCTGTTTTTTATACTGCCCCCAACTCCTTGGAGTTTAAAGCCCTCAGAGTGCTCATCAAAATCCCACCACGCGTTCTCTTTGACCATTACGTTTAAGTTATTTCCAATCATTACACCCATGCCAATGCTTGGGATGTAGCTGATAGAGCCAAAGTCGGTGTCTACTAATTTAAAACGTCGTCCGTAACCAACTTCAAAATTCATTTCGCCATAAGTATTCTGATTTCTAACAAGCTCACTCTCTCCTGGAGTTTGATTGTATCCATCAAAGGGTTTATTGATTGGGGCGATGCCATCAACAGGCGTCCCGTCAATTGTTCCTTTCATGTATTTCACTTGATCGACCTTCTGGTAAAACTTTGGATGGAATGCTGAAAGAAAAAACTCATTACCATTCTTTTCAATACTTACAGTAAAAGTATTCGTAGGCTCATCTATAATCTGCAAAGGATTGTGACCTTTAGCGAGAAAAGTTTTTGGTGAGAAAAATTCTCGTGAGCTTCTTTCCGACCATTCATAATCTTTTATTTCAACATTATAACGAGAGGACTTAAAAGTAATGTCGCTATTAAAGTAATTAGTGAAGGAATGGCTCGCATAAAGACGAACTTTCCATTTGTCTTTATTGTTCTCATCTTTTATGCAATTATTTGTCACTTCAGTTTTCACGCCGTTGTCTATATTTGAAATCGTCTCTTTAACTTCAATTTCTGTTTGTTGTTTGAGAAACTCACTGCAAAATCCTTTGTCTGCAACAACTAACTTCTTTTCATTTAGCATCATCATCTTTAAAGAAATTGCTCTGTCTTCAACGGGTACACTATTTGAAATCTCATGCTTGCCTAGGCAAATTGTTTTAAGGTCGATTTGAGACATGCTTTGTGAGAAAGCATTAACTGAGAAGAGGATTGCTGCTGCTGTGATAGTTTTCATATAAATGAATCATGCAAGCAGGAGACCATATTTTGAGGTGTTTATTGAATGCAAATACAGAGGGATAAGTTGAAAGTGTCTAAAAATTTGACAGGAGTGTTAATTTTACAGTCACTGAGATAAATCTTTCTGATACTCTTTTAGGACAAGTCCTAAAACTTTCGGAATGCCATATCTTGGATCTTGGACGGGAAATTCTTCAAATCGACCGGTTTCTTTATAGCCTCTACGCTCATAAAAAGCGATTAGCTCGTGTCTTTGAGGAATAACAGTAAAACGAATTTTTTTTAATTTCAGAGCTTTTGCTTTTTTTTCTGTGTGCTCGATAAGACTTTTACCCAGTCCTTGATTTTGAATGCTTGGCTCAACCGTAAGCATTCCAAAATAAAGAGTGTCAGGAAACTCGCTTTTCAAATGTATACTACCAATGATTCTTTTTGTGTTTTCTTCAACTGCCAATTCAAATTGGTTATTGGTAGTTAAAATTAATTCTTTAATCGCATCTTCATCAGTTCGCTGCCCATCAAGGTAGTCGGCCTCTGTTGTCCATCCTAATCGGGAATGGTTACCCCTATAAGCCGAATTGACTAATTTGGCGATTTCCTTTGCATCTTGGAGAGCAGCAGTCCGAAATTCTATCATAGAATCATAATAGTCATTTTAAATTTAAAGAGTAATATATTTTTTTATTTTAGGTGGTTAATCATGAATTTATTTAAAGGCTTTATCTTTGATATGGACGGAGTTGTCGTTGATAATCATCATTATCATTTTCAGGCCTGGATGGAATTTGCGGCAAAATATAATTTTCCACTAAATGCTGAGATATATCGCAATAAGTTTAATGGTAAAACAAATGCGGATTTATTTCGCATGATTTTTGGAGAGATTACTCAAAGTGAGGTTGAGCGTCTTGCATGGGAAAAGGAGTCTCATTACCAGCGCTTATATGAAAAACATATGAAGCCGCATGTTGGCCTCATTGATTTTCTTGAATTTTTGCACTCAAATAATTTTAAAGTTGCCCTTGGGACCTCTGCACCAACTAGCAATGTTAATTTTACATTAGATAAACTCTTACTACGAAAGTATTTTCATGTCATTGTTGATGGTCCGCAAGTTTCAAGGGGTAAACCAGACCCTGAAGTCTACCTCATGTGCGTTGAAAAATTAAAACTTACATCTGGGGAGTGCGTTGTTTTTGAAGACTCTCTTGCTGGCCTTGAGTCTGGAAAACGTGCAGGATGTACCATTGTTGGAGTGGCTACTTCCCATAGGCCAGAAGAACTTACTGCGATGACAAATTTAATAATACCAGATTTTACCGAAGCAAGAAAGTTACTGAGCTTGTAGTTTGCTCATAACATTCAAATACACTTCCTTAACATTAACTTTTTCGCCCAAACTTTCAAGGCTTGAGTAGAGGGTTATGAGTCCTATTCCGAGATATAAAAAATCTGTTGAAATAGTCACTTTCTTTTCTAACATGAAATCGGCAATTTTGAAAAATGATGCTTTGAATGTTTTAAGATCAAAAGACATTTCAGATGTTAAGGATGCTCCAAAATGAGATTTGAAAAGTTCAGCCAATTTCAGTCTGTCTTCTGACGGCCATTTATTTGAAGTTAGCCCAGATTCAATAAGGCCTTTATGAAAAAGATCTTCATCTTCTAAATAAAACCCATCATAAATGTCTTTGAGGCCTTTAGAAAAAGTCTGATCAAACTTTGTCCAAAGTCCCGAAGGGGCAAAATGCAGTCCGTTATTTTTCATTTCAAAGTGAGTTGGTCCCAAATCCAGGAAGAAACCCTGCGGGGAGAGAAGCTGGGCAAAGTACAACGCAAGGATGTTTTGGGCCAGCATCTGCTTGTTTTGAACATCTTTTTGGGGGGAAAGCTCTGTAACTAGATGAATATTGAGGGGACCAAGAAATTTCGCTTGCTGGTCAAATAACTCAGGATAGCCCTCTTTATTGAGGAGTCGTCTTGAGAGCTTTGGAAGCTCTGACGCAAGAATTTTCCACTCAACTACTTCAAAGAGCACAGTTGGAACGTGCTTAACTAATTCTTTCAAAACTCCTGGCAAAATTCTCATCAAAATCATTGCTTGATTATGCTACACTCGATGAAACATTCGCTAGGGTTTAAATGAGAAAAATTCTTATTGCTGGCGCCAGTGGCTTCATTGGGCATGCTTTAATTGAAAATTTGTTAAAAGATGAGTCGATTGAGATCGTTGGACTTTCTAGAAGCTTCAGAGATTCCGCACATCCACGTATTCAGTGGAAAAAATGCGATCTCTTTTCTCTTAAAGATATTACAGATGCCATGGAAGGGTGTGATTCTGCCTATTACTTGGTTCACTCGATGTTACCTTCGGCTTCTCTTTCTCAAGGAACCTTTTACGACTTTGATCTTATCATGGCAGATAATTTTGTTAGGGCGGCCAGAGAAAATCATCTTGAGCACATTATTTATTTGGGAGGAATGATTCCACCTGGTGAAGAGTTGTCATGGCACTTACGTAGCCGGCTCGAAGTTGAGGAAACTTTTCGTGCCTCTGGAATAAAAACCACCGTTCTGAGGGCCGGTCTTATTATTGGACCCAATGGTTCTTCCTTTACAATTCTTGAGCGTCTTATTAAGCGTCTTCCGATTATGATTTGTCCCGCATGGACCAGAACACTTTCCCAACCAGTCGCCTTAAAAGATGTCATTAAAGTTCTAAGAAGAGTTTTAGAAGAAGTTTCTTTGCAGAATAGTATTTATGATATCGGCGGGCCTGAGATTGTGACCTATCAAGGATTAATCCTTAAGGCCGGAGAAAAAATAAGGCGAAAGAGCAAATTATTTACTTTAAATATAATTCCACTCTCTCTATCACGTTTCTGGGTATCACTTGTCACAGGGGTGCCGAGAAAACTTGTTTATCCTCTTGTACTAAGTTTAAAGCATCAAATGCTTGCCTCAAAACAATATGCTTGGCCGTACCCGAATGATCTTTCAACGAGCCTCGATGAAGCACTTGCGACTTCACTTACAGAAGCGCCTAATTTGTCTTTCAAAGGTCATGTGCCGGTTGAAAAAGATGTACGTTCAATTCAGCGAATGGTTCTTCCTAGTGGGAAAGATGCCAATTGGGTGGCTGCAGAATATTTTAACTGGTTGCCCACTTTTTTTTCTTCGATTGTGAAAGTTCATTTAGATGGGCAGAGATGTAGCTTTTATCTTATTGATCCAGCGATTAAGCTTCTTGTTTTGGAAAAAAGCCTTGAGAGGAGTTCACCAGATAGACAATTATTGTATATTGTTGGGGGATTGTTATCTGGTAAGCAAGTTCGAGGACGGTTGGAGTTTAGGGAAGTGCTCGATCGAAAATATGTTATGGCGGCAATTCATGAGTTTCGACCAGCTTTGCCTTGGTATATTTACAGATGGACTCAAGCCATCATTCATCTGTTTGTGATGAAGTCATTTGAGGAGCATCTCAAGTGGATTGTTATTTCTGAACAAAAGGTTATTACATGAAAATTTTAGTTACAGGGGCAAACGGGTTTGTTGGTAAAGCACTCATTGCTCAATTGATAGAAAGTGGTCATGAAGTCACGGCCCTTGTCCGTTCACTAAAAAATGTAACTCAGCCATCAAAAAAAGTTAATTGGATTGAAGGCGACCTTCTTAATCCATCTAGTTTGCCAGAACTTGATGCCATTGAGAGCGCATACTATCTCGTCCATGGTTTGAAAGAGGGAAGTTCAAAGTTTGAATATCTTGAAGCTAGTGCTGCAGTAAATTTTGTGAATTGGGTCCGACCTACTGGAGCTTCGCTAATCTATTTGGGTGGTCTGGGCCCTGCTGGCCTTGATCTCTCGCCTCATCTGAGGAGCCGTCATCTTACCGGCGCCATCTTAGCGGCGAGTGGACTTTATACTATTGAATTTAGGGCCAGTATTATTCTAGGCGAGGGGTCACTTTCATTCGAAATGATAAAGGCCCTTACTGAAAGATTTCCTTTTAGACCTCAATTCGATCTTTTGGATCAACCTTGTCAGCCTATGTCACTGGGTGACTTGCTTAAATATCTTGAGACAGCACTTCTTAAGAAGGGGACTGGTCATGAGATCTATGAAATCGGTGGAACTGACGTTGCCACTTATGGTGAGCTTTTAGATCTTTATGCTGAGCTTGCAGGTCTCAAAAGAAAAAAAGTTAAAATTCCTCAAGTTGAATCTAAGGTTTTGCTTAAGGCCTTGGACTACGCCATTCCTGAATATGCAAGTGTAGGTAAAAAACTCGCCGAGAGTTTAGAGCATCCAACAATTGTGACTGATAAAAAAGCATTAAAAGAATTTCCAGACATAAAACCACAGGACCTAAGGCTCGCCATGGATTTGGCCCGAGCAGCATCTAAAAGCCATTATCCTCCATTGTGGGAAAAAGATTTTTTAAAGGTCCTTCTCTCAGATAAGCTTCTTACTCAGTCGGGTCTTCTTTCTCCTGAGCTTTTGAAAAATTTGGAAAAAGTTGCTAAACTCAGAGACATACTTACCAAAAGGTGATGATGAATAAATCAATTGGTATTTTTGATTCTGGTCTTGGCGGACTTACGGTCCTAAAAGTTCTTTCTCAAAAGTTTCCTCATGAATCATTTTGCTATCTGGGTGATATTGCCCGATTACCGTATGGAAATAAGTCGCCGGAAACAATTCGGCGCTACGGCCTTCAGATCCTTGCTTTTTTAAAAGAGCAAAATGTTAAGGCCATTATTATTGCCTGCAACTCTGCCTCCACCGTCTTTTTAGAGGATTCGGACTATGAATCGATTCCATTACTAAATGTGATTGGTCCTGGATCAGCTGCGGCGATTGCAACGAGTAAGGATGATAAAATTGCTGTTCTCGGAACCTCCGCGACCATCAGATCGCATGCGTATCGAGACACTCTCAAGCGTCTTAATCCGAGAGTCGAAGTTACTGAGCAGGCCTGTCCACTCTTTGTTCCATTAGTTGAAGAGGGCATGGTCAATGATCCAATTACGGAAATGGTGGCAAAAAAATATCTTGCTGATATTCAGAAAAGACACATTTCAACAGTCATTCTTGGTTGCACTCACTACCCAGTTATTCGTTCAGACCTTAAAAGGGTTTTGGGGGAAGACGTTAGCTTGGTTGAGTCTGGGGACGTGTTGGCCAATGAGTTGGAAGGGCTTTTTAAGGACCATATCATCCCAAGAAGTTCTGGTTCAAGAACAATTCGTGTTTGCATCACGGATCTAACGGATCATTTTGAAAAATTGGCCCACCAGTTAATGGCGCCAGAAAAAATCAGTGATCTAGAAAGGGTTGTTCTTTAATAATCCTGATTAGTCTTGTCGGTCTTGTTTTGCCTAGTCCCCATGATTTTCAGAATTTTTCTCAGGTCGTATGAGCATCTTCCGATAGGTTGATGACTAGACCAGAGGAGAATCCATGTCTGATGATAAAAAAGTAGTAGATTTCGGTAAAAAAAGACAAGAAAGTATCGAGCAAAAGAGACGCACCTTTGAGCGCGTTGTTTTCCAAGAATTTCTTGGTGTTTATTCCGTTGTCGATGAGCAGGGCTCTAGCTTTCCTATTAAGCTTGTTGATATCTCAAAAGAAGGGTGCCAATTTCAACTCCCTTTCAGTCTAAAAGCAAAAAATCAGTTTAAGTCTGGGACAGAGGTAACTCTGAAGCTTTTTTTCACCAAAGGTTCATATTTGCCGGCCGTGGTAACAGTTCGACACGCTACTGAATATATCGATAAAGATGGTGATGCATGGTTACGACTTGGCGGGGAGTTCGACACAACTCTTCCAAGTTTTCAGGCCCTTTCTCACTTTATTCAGTTTATTTACCAATATGCTGAATATTCTTGTCTAGATAAGGGTGAGAGTAAGGTTTACTTCCTATAATTCTTCGCCCTCTTGAAAGTTTTTTGCTAAGATAAAGACCTCTTAAAGAGGTCTTTTTTTATGAAACTAGCCATACTTGGTTCTTCCCCAATTGCGCTTGAAGCTGCCCTGAGATTCCATCTCCATGGCGCTTCATTGACTTGGTTTAATGCCGAGGAAGAGGCCATTGAAGCCCATTTTGAGAATTTTCTTTCTGAGGCAGCTTATACTTCAGAATCTGGTCTCGAGCTACTTAAAGGGATAGGCGCACCCTACAAATCGCAATCAACTTTCAATTTCAGTTATTGGAAAAAAAATTATTATGAACCCCTTGTGAATCTGTTGGGCCAAGAGCATAAGGTAAAGGCTCACGAAGTTGTGAGTATCGCAAAAAGATATCTTTCCCAGGAAGAAACCCCTGATCATAAATCAAGATTTTTTGACCTCTTCCGTTTAGTCTACCAAGTTAATCCCCAAGAGTTTATTAAAGAGCAAGAGGCAACGAATCCAGAAACTTTTGAGCGACTTTCAAAAGAGCTAGTCGATTCATTGCAGAAAAATATTGAAATGTATGAAGACTTTGATCTCGTTCTAGATCTACGTAAAGCCATTTTTTGCCCGTCAATTTCAGTGACTGGTAGAGCTCTAGGAGAGGGGAGAGTTTCTAGCGATCATGTTTCTTATGGACTAGAAGCTTTAAAAATTTTTGAAGAGTTAAAAGCGAATGACCATGAAATAAGAGAGATAGCACTTATCGGATCAGAGGCTTTAAGTGCTAAAATTATCACATCCTTGAAAGAGTGGTTAAAAGATGAGCGCTCCCGATTGTTTGTTGTGAGCGAGGAAGCCATTCCATATGAAAAATTTATTGATGAGGGAGAGACCTCTGCAGTTAATGAATTAAAGATTCTACTCAATGAAATGGATAATGAATTTCAGCATGAGATAAATACTTTTCATCTGAAGCTCAGAGAATGGCAAAGTCTAGATGATTTTGTTCAGGCAAAAGTCCTAAAACCTGTTGAGCCTATTCCTCGATTGGTCTTCTTCTCTGGTCATAATGCGACAGCAATAGATCAATTAATAGATAAGAGAAGACTTTTTTTGACACTTGAAAAACCTGATTTTCGCAAAGGATTACGTCAACCTGAGAACAATCTTCTAGAGTTAAAGACTATTGGGGTCGATAGAGTTTTAGTTGCAAATAAGATGCAAAAATCAAAACTAGAAATACTTCTTATACCTCAGGAGAAAGGCTTCTTCTCGATGGATTCAGCGTTGCCTAATACTAAAAACGCTTGGGAAAAAGATCTGCAACAATTAAAAGGTATAGAGAATGAAATCTTTAAGCTATTTAGTCCTGCTGACGCTCATTAGCTGCGGCAGCAGTACTTTAAAAAAAGATATGGATGAAAGTTCGATTTATCGGACTTCCGGAAGCGAGCAATTTTTTTTGGCCGAGCTTCCAAGTTGGGCCAATGCTTCTTCACAAGGGAATTGTTTAAAGGTCAGCTCTTTTCATTATTTAGATTTTCCGAAGATTAAAGAAACCTATCAATTGAATTATTCACAAATGATTGAGTTGCAAGCTCAGTATAATGATCGTCTTGAAATATATTTTCGCTCTTCCTCAAAACACTTTTTAAAACCGATGGAAGAAGCGAGCTTTTTTAATTCAACTCTTGAGCAAGTTAGAAGTGGTGTGAAACATCTTAATCTTCCTATCGTTAGTGAGGTAGAAGTTATATGGTTTGAAGCAATAAAGCCTGAAGAGTTGAAGGCACTCGCTCTGTCTGGACGGTTTGATCAAAAACTTCCCATTCTTTTTAGCAGTTGTCATTCAAATCAAAGTTTAAATCAGTGGTTGACTCAGGAAAAACTGGACGGAGTTGGTTTCTATTTAATCACAGGAGAGTGGCTCAGTCCTTATTCAAGTAAAAATGAATTGCTTGCTGGCCTCCATTTAGAAATCTCAGCACTTATTGGTCCCAATATAAAATTGAATATATTTGAAACTGAAAATAAAACGAACAATGAATTAATTTTGCCATAAGGAGAAGTTATGTTTGGAATGATGAAAAAAGACAAGGTCGATTACAAAGAGCAAGTAAACGGGTTAACTGCCGTATTTAAGACAACTCTTGGAGAGTTTGAAATTGAACTGAATGTAAAAGAAGCCCCAGAAACCGTTTGGAATTTTGTTAATCTTGCCGAAGGAAGACAACCAACAGTTAAGGAAGGCCCATTTTATAATGGTCTCATTTTTCACCGAGTAATACGTGGTTTTATGATCCAAGGCGGATGTCCAGAAGGCTCAGGGAGAGGTGGTCCAGGGTATAGATTCGCTGATGAATTTGATAAAAATCTTCGTCATACATCTGAAGGGATTTTATCTATGGCAAACGCAGGTCCTGGTACAAATGGCTCTCAATTTTTTATCACACTCGGCGCAACTCCACACTTAGATGGAAGACACACTGTTTTTGGCAAAGTCACTAAGGGAATGGACATTGTGAAAAAAATTGGTGATACACCTACAGGTGCCATGGATCGTCCTAAGACAGATGTTGTTATTCAGTCACTAGAAATTAAGCGTAGTTAATTTTAATACAAGGCCCACACTAATGTGGGCCTTGTTTGAATAGTTTATAACTTTCTTTCCCGATTCCTATTATCGAATGGATGTTCAAAGGAAATTCTAGCAATACGTGACAATAGCTGAGAAAAAAAAGTACCACCATCCCCTGAAAATAATCCATCAAATAAAGTACACATGAAGTGCCCCAGAGACAAAGAATAATCATCAATCTTTTGAAAGGTATCTGATGCCACTTTAGAATTTCAGTTTTACTGAACCAGTTGAGATAATGGTAAAGATATAAGAATGCAATCACCCGCATGAGCAGGAGACCTTCTCTCGATTCAAAAATAAGCTCCCTTTGAGATAGTTTAGCAGAGTCGCTTAGATTAAATTTTGTGAGAATATCATAATTTAACAATCCAAAACCATATCCATCTGAAAGATAGGTTACTCTTATTACTTCGTCAGTTTGTAGTAAAAAATATTCGGGAGACAGAAACCATAATATGAATGGGCAGATGAGAAAAACAATGAAAGAAACTAGACCGCTTTTGCTCCTTGATTTCAGACTCCCAAAAAGTATAAATAAACCGGTAAAAACTCCTACGTGGATCAGGGTTGGGAGTAGCGAAATAATTATAAAATACAAATGTGAATTAACGATTGAAGGAATAAACCAGAAATAGAGTAAGGCGAAAAGAAGGGTCAGGATAACACTTTTCAACTGAATGCTTTTGGAGAACAAAAGCGGAAGACTTCCCAAAAAGGCAAAGGCGGTTAAACATACAATCAGATTATGATCATCTACAAATTGGGTTGCTGCTGGAAAAAGGTGAAAGACCCTACCCATAAAATCCAGGCTGATTAAAGCACTGATTAAGAGATAGAAAAAGTAGTCATGTCGTGAATTTGTAAAGTACTGACGATCATGTAGCCAGCTGATTTCAGTAAGGTAGTGAAGAGGACCTAAAAAAGCATAAGCAAAAAGAAATGTGTGAAATGGGGCAACCAAAGCTGCCCCAAGACTTACGGCCATGAGGCCAATATTGATATAGTTAATTCTTGATAATTCAGCCCTCTTCACAGCATTAGTTGAAATCTATTCAATTTCAATTTTAATTTCATGCGGAGCTGTTTCATCTCCCCCAAAATACGGAAAGAGTTTATAACCATTTGCCTTCTTCGTTTTACATCCTCTAGGCATTTCAAAACTCTTTCCATTAAATTTAAAGATGTATTTGCCACTATCGACTTTAATATTCATTTCTTGCCATTTATCCATTTCAAGATCACCAAGTTTTAGATAGGAGCGTTGTTTGCCAGAATACACATAGGCCATTAATTCTAGCTTGTTATCAAGATATCTCCAGCCAAAGCGAGCTGAGTTCTTATGGTGTGCACTCCAACAATCTGAGAAGCCATAAAGTTTATTAATATCGGCTTGGTTGCCAGAGGCAACAGTTGAATAAATTGCAGAACTATTAAACTTTGCTTTTATAGACATGATTTCATTATGAAAGTAGCCAAAATGAAGACCCTTCGAATAATGCTTCCCCTTGGGAATTGTGTAAGTTTTAGATTTAGAGAAAGCTGGGATACTTATCGAGAGTAACATAAAACACACAAGAAGCTTCATATTGGATTCCTTTTTCAAAAAATTGTCTGTCTTCTTATCGGCTGTTCTTTTCAATTATTTACCGCAAATGAACCAGAAATAACTGTCTAAAGTTTTGACAGTCATTTCCATTGTTACAGGATTGGTCACTTTGAATTGATGCAGATCCAGAAAACGAGTACTTTGTTTACATTATTAACAGGAACCGTTTTGGAGCTGTTTTGCTTTTGGCCAACATCAAGCAGAGACAGTGAATTAAATGAGAACCAGAGTTTTTACTGCTTTTATTATTTTACTTATTGCTTGTGGAGTTGCTCAGGGGGCAACAGGCAAAGAATTTTGTGAAAGCTTTATCACTCTTTCTGCTGAAGCTAAAGAATCTAAGATCCCAACGTCCTTAACTTGGAAAATCATCCTTCGTCCAAAAAAGATCATCAAAGCTAGTTTTATGGGTGCAGACGAAGAGATTAAAGACAATCAAAAAAACTCTTCTAAAGACTCAAAGTATATTTTTGTTCATTTGCCATTACCGCTTGTTGACTTTAAAGCTCTTGAAACTTTAAAAAATCGCGAAGCCGAGATTGCTCATCTTCCAATTATTTCTGAACTACGAGGCGTGAAGGACGTAAATGCATGCTTAGAAGTGGTAAAGAATAATCCAAATGATTTTGAGCAAATGAGTGACTATATCAACGAATACAATAAAAACTTAGATGTATTGAATGATAAAAAAGAAGCTCAATCTACGAATATTCTTTTGAAGAAGTTAAAGCGTTTTTCAAGGAAGGGTTGGAATATAGTTCTGTCTTCAGACTTATTTGAAATGTATAAAACCCTTGAAAAGACAAAATCAATCACTCAGATAATGCTTGTTTCTCATTCTGATGAAATAGGGCGTATTTATGACGCTAAAAAGAATATTTTTCCAAAAGGAGCGTTCTCAAACCTCCCAGGGAATATTAAAAAAGTGATCATGTATAGCTGTCATTCAAGACAGGTCCTAGAGTACTACGAAATAAAAAAACTCTCTCATAAAATAGATTACTACTTTCCTGAAGTACAAGAGGAATTTAAAGAAGTCTATTCAACTAAAGTTCCTGTAGTTGCTGTAAAAGGTATGCTGGCCGTTGCAGAAGCAGGAATGAGAATTAATTTAAAATCAGATAGACAATGTTCGGTCTTAGTTGAGCTCCCAGAAGTAAAGGACAACGTTGTAATTAGTTTAAACGACCAGTTTATTGGAGCATTATCACTAAACACACAGATAGACTGTGGGTTAGTTTCTGAAAATTCAAATACGATAAAAGTTTATTACCTTGGAAGTGCTAAGCGGGAACCATTACAGATCAGCGCTATCAAGATAATCACGAGTTCGAAGGCCACTTTGGTAGCTACTACCAAAGAATTTATATCTAAAAACAGAGAAAACCATTTATTAACTATTGGAACTTTTGGAGGAAAACTATGAAAAAGACAATTATTAACTTGATGCTCGCATTATCGATCCTATTTGGATCAACGGCCATCACAACAAAAAAGGCAGATGCTGGCGTTATTATTATGACTACGGCTTCGCTTTATGCAGGGCCTGTACTGGGAATTGCCGGAATGTTTGGCGGTTTCGGTCTGTCTGTGACTTCAATCTACTGGACGATTGAGAATTTAGACAAGGCATGGCTGGGTTGGGGCCTTTTTATGCTTGATGAGCAGATTGAAACCAACAATGTTGAAAAGATGATTTCGAAAAACTTTCCTGAACTTGAGTCATATTTAGTTACTGAGGTTGCTGGACTTTTAAGAGAAAAGTCCAATTTAGTTGAATTGAATGCTGATGGTTACAAAGAAGTTGTATTGTCTGAAGAGGAGCTAAATCCTGTTCTTGAGGTACTTTCTATGACTAACCCGGAGCTTGGTGATGAGTTAAGAAATAAACTCACAAAACAAGTTCTAGAGAATTAATTAAACTAAAAAAAAACACTCAGGAGATTATTTATGAAAAAATTATTATCAAGTTCCCTTATTGCTCTTTCAATTACTTTTGGCTCAGCTTCACTTCCATCTCAAAATGCTAACGCTGGCATTATTATTGGTTGTGCAACTGCAACAATCATCGGACCACTTATTGGACTTACTTTGAGTTCAGCTGGATTTTTTTGGGGAATCCAGTCAGAAGGAATAAATCCAATAGCAGCGATTCTTTTTGTGCTGGACAAGGATTTAGAATCTGGAAAGTTAAATGAAATGATTGCCAACAGGTATCCAGAACTAGATTCATATTTAGTAGACGAGCTTTCACATATTGTTTTGGATAATGCAAGTAATGTTGACTTCAATGAAAAAGGACTGAAGGAAGTTGTTGTGTCAGTAGATGATTTAAGTACTGTTTTAGACGTTTTAGCAGTGACTAATTCGGCTCTAGCAGAAAAAATCAGACTTGATTTTACACAACCTACTCTTAAGAACATTTAATTGGAGAACAAAATGAAATCATTATTAAAAAAATTGTTTTTTGGATTACTAGCGGTCTCTTTTTTAACTTTAGCTGCTCCCAAAAAAGAGGCAAAGGCAGGATTTCTCATTCTTGCTGCAACGGACCAGTTCGTTTTAAACCATAAGTATGAGACTTTGGATAATTTGATACCTTATATTGGTTTTGCGACAATGATTCCTTTTGGATTTTGGTTTACTTATACTGGTTACAGTATGCAAACTCTTTACTCTGGATTGTTCGTGTTGGATGAAAAGCCAGTAAAGAATTTCAATAATACGAAAGGGGCACTTCTTAACCGTTATCCATACCTTGATGATGCTTCTGCCTTAGATAGCTTGGCTTCTAAAATCTTGGATCAGTATGCAATGACAAAAGATACTGAAGGTAACTCTTTAGTTGTTCTTTCTGAGTCTGAAATTCTGGAATCAGTAGAAAGTCTTGATCTGTCTGATGCCCAATTAACCGATCTTGTTTCAACATTAACTAAGTAGACTGACGTTCCTCATTGTTCCGAAAGGCCTTCTTCATGATGAAGAAGGCCTTTCTCATTTGGCATGGTTCTTTCATGTATTATCCTGGAAAGGATATAAGATGCTGAAAAACTGGAGAAAATTTTCTTTGTTACTGTCAATTATTTTGACAGTAGCCTATTCAACCGTCAGTGGGGCGCAGACACCTTCATTTGATTTGCATGAAAAGTCCTTTCGGTGTCATTTCGCTGAAGAGGCCAAACAAAGTCTTGGTGATTTGAGTGCCGATGAATTTAGACAAATGAGCAAAGAAGCCATTGAAGACACGTCCGCCACTTTACAAGGCGAGGAGTTGTCTCGTCGGGAGAGAAAAATTCTCAAAGAGCACCTTAAGCTTCTTAAATCTCTTGAGAAGATTGAAGATCCTAAGTCAGAAATAATTCAGTTTTATACAAAATTTTGTCTCTCCACTGATTCTGTTTTCAAAGGCGGTATTAAGGGCGTAGCCCATACAACGAATGTAATTAATCTGACTCTTAGCTTTCCTGTACGCTTTTTAGCTCGTTTTATTGTCGGGTTTAAGTCTGGAGCTGAGACGACGATTTCCCAAATGGGAGTCAATGATCTTCTAGGAAACAAAAGGATCACCTCGATTGGCTATTTTTTTCTTTATCGTGCCTACTCTGTTGCTCTAGGCTCCAATCCTATAGTCGCTCCCTTGCTTGCAGTACCTTTAGTCAATGCCCTTATATTAAGAGTTTGTACGGAGGGCACCCATTTAAATAAAGAGGATCAAAACTTCTGCAATAATTTTTTAAAAACAAAAACGGCTTTTTTTAATGCTGCCAATCTTGGTCAAAAATGGGGAGCAAGTCTAAGTCGTAAGGCCTCAGATACGGCCCCACCCCCATGGCGTGAGGAAATTACCGATGGTAATTTTTGTGAATACCTTCTTAATGTAAGTGAATCCAAAACAGCTAAATTCAAAGCAGAAGAATTTAGAGAGGCGCTAGTTTCAACATTGAATCCTGGCTTTATGGCCAAGCCCGATACAAAAGTGCTTCTAACCTCAGATGAATTATTTATTAAACAAAATGCATCTAGTCTTCCAAAACTTAGAAACATAATTGTTTCCCTTGCTCCTCCAGAGGATCTGATAATAAAAATGAAATCTGCTGGATCTTGGGATGCCTATAATGAGCTTCAAAAAGAGTTATCAACTCAAAGAAAAATTTTTAATAAATTGTACCGCCAAAAAGATTTGAATAAATGTCGCCAACTAAAGATTAAGAAAAAGTTTGATTATGCATATTATGTTTCATTAAAAGAAAAACTTGAAGGATTTAAGAATGAATCTCTCTATGATCAGCATTTGATTATTGAGAATCAATTTAAGAGTCTGAGTTCAAAGTTCAACTTATTTAACTCAACTAAGTTAAAATGGGAGCTTATCCCCTCGAATACACTTAATACTGTTAAAGAACTTCTTCAACAATCAAATGTTGGCAATTTAATTATTATTACCCATTCTGTTGGTGATTATAAAAAAATGATTGATTCCACTTTTAATCAATATCCTTCTACCTACTTTGGATCTCTTTCGTCAGGTCTAATGAGCTTAAGCTTTTATACATGTCATTCAGAGAATATTCTTGAAACTTACGGTTTATCTAAAGTTTTTGAGGAGTCGCCAAGTATACATAAGAAAAAGGTACTCAATTTTGTTCAAGAGAATGATATTTTAGAAGACGGTGAGCAAGTTCCCCTTCAAGGTTTTACTGATTTTTTAAAGAAGGTGGACAGTTCACTTTCGTTTACGATTCAAGAAAATTTAATGTCGCAAGCTTTCTCCTCAAATCCTTTGATGGAAAATACTGAAAAAAAATGCTCGATTGAAATTCCCATGCAAAAACCCGTTTCAGGCTCATTATCTCTTATCTTAAATCGTCAATTTATTGGTAATATCAACCGATTTGAACAAAAAACTAAATTTAAATTTGATTGTTCTCTTTTAAAACAAAAAAATACGCTTCTCTTGCAGAATTCCGCCTTAATTGAAAAACTTGAAGTTGATTTGATTCCTGAATCTTTTTTGCTAAATGGGGAAAATGTTTTAAATCTTGATTGGAAAAATTTCTTTGATCTAAATGGCTTTTATTCAAGTTCAAAAATTAAATTCTAGTATAAAAGTCCCTGGCGCTAGGCCAGGGACTTGAAGTCTTATGCGTCTGCTTCAACAATCGTAATGATATCTTTTTTCTTAGGTAGCTCTTTTTGGCAATCAGTTCCATTAAGATCTGATTCATGGATCGCCCCAAGAAATTCTTCGTATGTAAGTTCCGAACTAGGGTGCATTTTTAAGAGCTTTCTATAGAGCTTCTTAGTCTTTTTCCCACCTTCATTTGCCGCTTCGTCATAAATTGCTAATAGGTCTTTTGCATTTTTCACTTTAATGACTGCTCGGGCCTTAAAATATATCGGCGCAGTAACGACTACGGCCGTAGGTGGAAATAAAAGGATTATTGGCATTGAGAAGAAAGAGAAAAGTACCAAGTCATTTGTAGCGAATTCGTTAGTATGTTCCAACATGGGTAATTGTCTTTTGACAATATTGCTACAAAGTCGTGTTTCATCATTTGCTCTTGCAAATGACGTCAAAAGTGTCGTCGATAGGACAAGTGTTGCTAAAAAATGTTTCATTTTTGACCTCCATTTTAAAAGTTAAAGAAATAACTTTTATCAATCTAATGGATGGGAATATTTGTTGGGAGAAAAAATACTCTGAAAACCTTGGCCAAGTACCAGAATCTTCTTAGGTTAGCTAACCTGACCAGGAATAATACGTTCAACCATTAACTGGATGCTCTCATTACCATTGAATCGATTAATACCCAGGGTAAACTGCACTGTTATGCCAGATTTTGCCTGAAGCTGAAAGAGTTCTTCAGGGGTTGGTTCATTCCATTTTCCAAGATAATTAAAGCTGACCCCCTGAATTGTTGATTTATGAGCGCCAGGGGAGCTGAAGGTCCACCTTACATGAGCATCCTTCATGATTCTGTAAGATGAAATCTGGGCGTTTTTCATGCGAAAAATAGGTCTTTGATTCCCAGGACCAAAAGGTTCTAGGGTTTCAAGGTCTTTAACCAGTTTTGAGTCAATTTCTTCGAGGCCAATTTCGATGTCAAAACTAGATGTTTTGGTCCTAAGGTTGAGGGGAATCTCCATCAGAAGATCATTCATTTTTGCTTTAAAGGGGAGATAGTTTTCTTTCTTCATTGAAAGGCCAGCGGCGGCTTTGTGGCCTCCAAACTTTATGAAAAATTCTTTGCATTGATCAAGTAGATCAAAGATATTTAATTCTCCAGCACTTCTACAGCTTGCTTTTATGACTCCATCTTCCTCAGCATTTGTGAAAACAATAGCGGGAACTTCAAATGTTTCCACTAGCTTTGAGGCAACGATTCCTATTACTCCTTCGTGCCAATGTGGCCGGTAAAGCATATTGATGAGAAGTTCATTGCCATTTAAATCTTGGATGACATCTTCTTTTGCTTCACTAAAAACTTCGGCTTGAATCAGGCGACGATCTCTATTGGCGAGTTCAAGGTGAGAGTAGTGTTCTCTTGCTTCAGTGAAATCTTTAGCAATTAATTGTCTGAGCGCCCTCTCAGGGTGATCAAGTCTTCCTTTAGAATTAATATGGGGCCCAACATGGAAGCCAATCTTTTCGCTAGAAATAGAATTTACATTTAATTCTTCGGGGGAGAAAAATGCTCTGAGACCAGGATACTGAGTTGAAGGAATTTGCTTTAATCCGTGACGAGTAAGACGCAAATTTAGCGCACTCATTGGTGCCAAATCAGAAATTGTCCCAATGGCAACAAATTGTAAAAGCGAGTAGATGGACGGGGTTTCTTTACCTATTTTTAAAAGATCATTTTTAATTTGTAGAGCAAGGGCAAAAGCGACTCCGACCCCTGCAAGAGTGCGCAGAGTAGAATCTTCGGCCTCATCACGGCGACAGGGGTTTATGACTGCATAGGCGCGAGGAATATGAGGAGCAGCGTCTTTATGATGATCAGTAATTATCAGATCAAGTTTACCCTGAGCATAGTCCGCAGTTGATGTGGCAGAAATACCGCAATCAACTGTGATGAGAACTTTTACATTTTTCTCAATTGCATTATCAATTGATGAAACATGGACTCCATAGCCTTCAATGAATCGAGAAGGCTGAAACACTTCAACTTCAATACCAATCATATTAAAGAAATGCCAAAGCAGAGCGCAGGACGTGGTGCCATCAACATCATAGTCACCATAAATGCCAATCTTCTCATTTTCACTCATCGCTTTGAGTATTCTCTCCGAGGCTTTCTGCAGATCTATCATTTTTGTGACATCCGGAATGTCTTTAAGATTCCAAGAAAGCATTTCTTGAATGGCCTGAGGGGTAAGAGCTCGTTTTTTAAAAAGGCGAATAAGAACTGGATGTAGAGGAGAAGTGGTTGAGTTTGATGTAAGTTCCATTCTTAGAAACTAGCATAGATCACCACAAAACAAACAGACCTTTGATCAAATCTTCATTCTCCATCTCATCTGCTGGGGAGAAGTGTTTCTGCCAACTTTCGCCTTTAAAGTCGTGAATTTTTTCAAAATAGCGTAGGGGAAGGAACGCTTTGCTGCAGTGCGAGCATCTTTCGATTTCATAAGTTGATTCAGTAAGTTTCGTGCAAGTATGGCAGGCTCGGATAAGTAATTTTTCTTTATCAAGATTTTTTAATTCTTTCATTCACCCCTCGCAGTTGGGTTGAATGACTTTTCGGAAAGAAAATTTTATTCATGAGGAAAAAAACGCTCACCACTTGGTGAGCGTAGAGGAGAAGTTGATTTAAACTGTCAGCGGGGAGAATTGGCCCATACCCACCTGGCCAAAATTAAATGAATTTGGATCACTTATTACTGGAGACGAGAATGGAGCAGGTGAAAAATAGTTATTTTGAATAGGGTAAATCTGTGGGCCAAGTTGATACTGCCCAGATTGAATATTTTGATCAAAATTTTGCTGACCTAAATGTGGATTCGATCCTCCGATAAAATTCATTTCAGCCTGGGGGGCCTGAGAGTTAGTGACCATGATTATGGTTGGGCCCGCCATATAGGGATACTGAAACTGAGGATTAACTAAGGAGCCGGCCATCAACCAGCTTGGTATGGAATAGGGTTGTTGAGCTTGCTGGAGGCGTTGGTTCATTTCTACCATCATGCTACTCATTCCTGTCATAGATTCTAGAATTCTTTTCTGTTCTGCTAAAAGATCTTCTACTTGTTTAGTAAGAATTTTATTCTTTTCTTCTAAGTCACAAAGGGAACTAGGTGCTTTCGTCTTAGATTCATCTTTTAAGACGATAACTTCATTTTCAATTTCATCCTGTAATAAACTTTCAAGGGTCGTCTTTAATTCGGCCATGGTTTTCTGAGCAATCTCTTCACCCATTTCTGTCCAGACCTTCTTCTCTTTGAGAGTTCTTGCATTCTCTTCAAGTTCAACCATGCCTATCACAAGGTCTTCTATCCTTTTCTTCTGGCTAGCAACGGCTTCCTTGTTTACCTCATCAACTTTATATTCTTTTCTCTCTTTAAGTAGTTTCTCGCGAAAGTCCTCTCCCTTTTTGGAGAAAGCTGATAAATCAAGATCAGCGCTTATTTGAATTTGAGAGCGATCAATTTTCTCTGCTCTTGCATCATATTTGGGATAAGCAGACTGTTTTACTTCTTCAACAGAGGCAAGAGAGCGATAGTTTGCTTGTGGTTTAATTTCTGCTGGGGCCATTGTTAAGACTGAGAGAAGTGGCAATAAGGCCAAAAAATGTTGATTTCGTGACATAAAAGACCCCCATAAAAATAAACTAGATTACCTTGTACTTTGCGAGTCCTATGCCAACTGTATCCCATCTAAAAAACTTCACTATTCGGGCACAAGAATGGCATTTATTTCAGGGGGTTATTTACTTGTCTTGAGAGCAAGCTCTTAATAAAATAAGAGTTGGGAATCGACTAATATTTTCACGATCCTGGGCCTAATGCCTAAACTTTAGACACTTCGGAATACTATGCGCAAAAGACGGACCAATGGCCGGCAACCTAAAAAGATCAATTTTAATGTGGATCCAAACCACTTTCTCAACAGGGATATCTCTTGGCTTCAGTTTAACCGAAGAGTTTTGCACGAGGCATCTGATAAAAGAAACCCCGTTTTAGAGAGGTTGAGATTTCTTATTATCTTTTCGTCAAATCTTGATGAATTTGTGATGAAGAGGATCGGATACCTGAAACATCAAATTAGTTCAGGAATCACACATCGCTCGGTTGATGGTCAAACACCACAAGAACAATTAATAGCCATCAGGAAGCACATCAACGTAGACCTAGAAAAGCAAAGAATCATCTACTTTGATCTTGTTGCGGAACTTGAACGGAATGATATTTATATTTACGACTTTGAAGATCTTGGTCACGAAGATCAGGAAAATTTAAATAGTTATTTTAGGCGTAAGATCTTTCCAGTTTTGACCCCACTTTCCGTCGATCCTGGACATCCTTTTCCCTTCATTTCAAACTTATCCTATTCTTTAGGACTTATTTTGAAGAACCCCGAAAAAGATTCCATCCTCTTTTCGAGAGTAAAAATTCCTGAAGTGATACCTGGTCTTATTCAGCTGCCTCGTCATGAAGGAGAAAAGAAATTCCGTTTTGTTACCACTGTAACTTTGGTACGCTCAAATCTTCATTTGCTTTATCCAGGTATGGAGATTCAACAGACGGTTCCATTTCGGGTGTCACGAAATGCTGATGTCGATCATCGAGAGGATGAGGCGCAGGATCTTTTAATCCTTGTAGAAGAGGGAATTAAAGAGAGAAGACTTGCTGAATGTGTGAGGCTTGAAATTCATAAATCTACTGACCCAAGTGTGACGAGTTTCTTAAAAGATTCTTTAGAAATTTTAGATGAAGATATTTATGAAATGGACTTTCCAATCGATTTTACAATCTTAAAAAGTATTGTCGATCTTGATCTTCCAAAACTTAAATTTAAACCATGGTCCCCGATCATTCCAAAGGGCTTTATTGAAAATCCCAATATCTTCGGTCTGATTCGACAAGGGGATATTCTCGTTCATCATCCCTATGAAAGTTTCTCAGGGACCGTAGAGAGATTTATTGCTGCAGCGGCCGATGATCCGAATGTTTTAACTATCAAAATGACCCTTTATCGGACTGGGGATAATTCTCCGTTTATTAAGAATCTGATCAAGGCCGCTGAAAAAGGCAAGCAAGTTGTTGCACTTGTTGAATTGAAGGCGCGCTTTGATGAGCAAAGAAATATCGTGTGGGCCCAAAAGCTTGAAGATGCGGGTGTCCATGTTGTGTATGGAATTTTGGGGCTTAAAACCCATACAAAAACGTCTCTTGTTATTAGAAAAGAGAGTGATGGTGAAATAATGAGCTACGCTCATATTGGGACAGGGAACTATCATTCTCAAACTTCAAATCTTTATACAGATCTTGGACTAATGACCTGTAATCAACTTCTTTGTAGTGAAGTGATTGAAGTGTTTAACTACCTCACTGGTAGTTCGCTTAAGACAGATTATAATGAGTTACTAATTGCTCCCATAAACATGAAATCGACTTTCATGAATAAGATTCAACAGGAAATAAAAAATAAAAAAGCTGGCAAGCCAGCGCGAATTATCGCCAAGATGAATTCTATGGAAGATGAAGTCATTACCGAATCACTTTATGAAGCGAGTATGGCAGGGGTAGAAATAATTTTAATCGTTAGAGGCTTTTGTTGTCTTAAGCCTGGGATAAAAAAGCTTTCAGAGAACATAAAGGTCATTTCAATTATTGGAAGATTCCTTGAGCACTCAAGAGTATTTTATTTCGCTAATGGTAGTGAAAATATTCATGAAGGAGAGTTTTTCATCGGCTCTGCTGACTGGATGCATAGAAATCTTCACAATCGAGTGGAGCTAATTACACCCATTTATGATAATAAATTGAAAGATAAGCTTTGGGAATTCATTGAAGTCATGCTTCTGGATAATCGCCAAGCATGGGTCCTAAATCACGATGGAAGTTATACTCAAATGATTCCAAAAGATAATGATGCCGAGAAGGGAACTCATCTTCAGCTCATGAATAAAACAGTTAATAGGGAAAAGGTAATTACGTGAAATTAATTTTTGTAAGACACGGATTGGCCGAAGGTCATTTTTCTCTGAATCAAGATGCGGACTTTGAAAGAACTCTCACCGACGAGGGGATCAGACGTCTAAATAAAACTTTCAAACATTTTAAAAGATATGAAGAAAAAATAGATGTGATTTTTTCCTCTCCACTTGCTCGTGCGATACAATCGGCCGAAATTTTTTGGAATTATTACCAAGAGGCTGACCTTGAGCTGATGGGGGATTTGGATATTTTAGATGATCCACTTCATCTGGTTGAATACATCTCATTTTTGCCGGCCGATGGATGTTACGCCTTCGTAGGCCATGACCCCCATCTCACTACGGTTATTGCAAGCCTGTTGGCCCTACACCCAGAACATGATTTTATGACCATTAAAAAAGGTGGAATCTGTGTTTTAGAGGGAAGAATGTGGGAAGGGTTTAATTTAGAGCTTTTAATCAGTCCAAAATTTTTGAAAGTGGTAACTGACTAGTCTTTAAGAATAAATTTCTTTGGAATCTCAGAAAGCATGGAAAGAATAATCCCTTCTTTAAGACCAACTCTGGGTAGATGAATTTTATCTATCTTTAGCTCATCCATGAGAATTTTCGTTAGCATAATTGCCGGTAAAATAACATCAGCACGGTTTTGGTCTAGCTCAAGTCTTCGAATACGATCGACATAAGACATACTAAAGAGAATTTCATCCATATGGGCCACTTCACGATAAAGGGCCATTTGAGAAGTTTCTTTTCCTAAAATTTTTTTTCTAATTTTTCCGATACGTCTAAGGTTTCCACCTGTTCCAATAAAGAGATCAGGCTTTTTTTTCCCAAGATGTTTTTCAATGAAGCGAATCATCTTTTGGACTTGCAGGCGGATTCTAAGTTCTAGTTCTTCCTGGTTTTTATATCTTAGTAGTCTTACAGTTCCTACATTAAAGCTGTGAACGTCGAGAATTTGATTATCCTTAACGACAATAAGTTCAGTGCTCCCGCCTCCAATATCCATCATGAGAGCCGTTTTCTTTTCCATGGAGATCTGGCCTTGAACAGCAGAAAAGATGAGTTTGGCTTCTTCTATTCCTGAAATGGTCTCAATTTCAATTCCAGTATATTGTTTTATTCGCTTTATGAGTTCAGCTCCATTTCTTGAATCTCGCATGGCCGAAGTTGCTTTTGCAGCGGCCATTGTGACATTGTATTCAGTAAATAGATGAAGAAGTCTGATAAAAGCCTCTTCAGTTAATTGCATTTTTTCATCAGAGATTCTGCCCAAGGCAAAAACATCTTCACCTAAGCGAAGAGGAACTCTGATATTTTTAAGAACTTCAATGCCATCGGTGGTTTTAACTGCAATACTCGCACGCAGAGCATTTGAGCCAAGATCAATGGCCGCCAGAGTTTCGCGATTTAGGGCCTTGTGAATAAAGCTTGGCATGAGGTTGGTACCAAAAAAAGCCCCTCCGAAAAGGGGCTTTTATAATTACATTTGAATTTTTTTCTGAAGGTTTTTATTGATAGCTTCAAGGAAGTCTTCTGTTGTGAGGTACTTGTCCGCAGTTACCTTATCGCCATGAATACAGGCAGCAAGATCTTTGGTCATTTTTCCTTCTTCAACAGTCTGAATACAAACAGCTTCAAGAGTTTCGCAAAAGCTGATCAACTCTTTATTTCCATCAAGCTTTCCACGGTGAAGAAGACCTCTGGTCCATGCAAAAATTGAGGCAATTGGATTCGTTGAAGTTGGTTTACCTTGCTGATGAAGACGATAGTGACGAGTCACTGTTCCGTGAGCAGCTTCAGCTTCGAGTGTTTTTCCATCCGGAGTAAGAAGAACAGATGTCATGAGACCAAGAGAACCAAACCCTTGAGCGACAGTATCAGACTGAACATCACCGTCGTAGTTTTTACAGGCCCAAACAAATCCGCCTGACCATTTCATACAAGAAGCAACCATATCATCAATAAGACGGTGTTCGTACACAATGCCTTTAGCTTCAAATTTCTTCTTGTAATCTTTCTCATAAACATCTTGGAAGATATCTTTGAATTGTCCATCATACTTTTTAAGGATGGTATTTTTTGTTGAAAGGTAAAGTGGCCAGCCCTTAACGAGTGCCATATTAAAACAAGACTGAGCAAATCCACGAATGGACTCTTCAGTATTGTACATACACATAGCGACGCCGTTGCCTTTGAAATTATAAACTTCCCACTCCTGAGTCTTACCATCTTCGCCAGTAAAGCTCATTTTAAGAGTTCCTTTACCTTTAATCACAGTATCAGTTGCACGGTACTGGTCACCAAAAGCATGACGGCCAATAACAATTGGTTGAGTCCATCCTGGAACAAGGCGAGGGATGTTGTTGATGATGATTGGTTCACGGAAAACTGTGCCATCAAGAATATTTCTGATGGTGCCGTTAGGTGACTTCCACATTTGTTTTAGTTTGAATTCTTCAACGCGCTTTTCATCCGGAGTAATGGTGGCACACTTGATACCAACATTATATTTTTTGATTGCTTCAGCAGCTTCTATCGTAACTTTATCATCAGTCTTGTCACGATTTTCCATTCCTAGATCGTAATACTTAATATCTACGTCAAGGTAAGGGGTAATGAGTTTTTCTTTGATAAAAGACCAAATGATTCGTGTCATTTCGTCGCCATCGAGTTCAACAACAGGATTGGCCACTTTAATTTTTGCCATATTTATCTCCAAGTAACAGTTTAAAATGTCCTCCTATTGTGAGGAAAATCCGAGTCTTTGTCGACAATGATGCG
>CANHJD010000003.1 GCA_947461145.1 Bacteriovoracaceae bacterium | reverse complement strand
GCATGGAGTTGCAATTATGCAAAATGCTCAGAAGGTGAAAAAGAGTTATCAGGAATACGTCAATGAATGGCATAAAACTCATAAAGATCTTTTTGATAAGTACGAAATAAATTTTGATTTTTTTGGCCAAACATCGGCCCCTTATCACAAAGAAGAGACATTAGTTTGGTTTAATGACTTGCTTTCTAAAGGCCTGATTGAAAAGAAAGCCGAGCAACAATTACAGTGCCAGAGTTGTAAGAACATGCTCCCAGATAGATTTGTTGAAGGGGAATGTTATGTTTGTCATTATCCTGAAGCTCGAGGTGATGAGTGTCCTGATTGTGGCACTTGGATTGATCCGTTAAAGCTTTTAAAACCAGTTTGTAAGTTTTGTGGTTCAAAGGATGTGAAGGCCATTGATTCTTTTCAGTGGTATTTGATGCTTTCTAAAATGCATGAGAAATTTCAAGCTTGGTTTGAAACAAGAAAGCCTAGTTGGCGTAAAAATGTTGTGCCATTTGTTGAGTCTTTAACAAAAGATAATCTCGTTGATCGAGCCATTACTCGCGATCTCGATTGGGGAATCGATGTGCCACTTCCTGAGGCCAAGGGGAAGAAAATCTATGTTTGGTTTGATGCTCCAATTGGCTATGTTTCAAATACAAAGCAATTCCTGAAAGAATCTGGTTCTAAAGAGGACTATGTTAAAGACTGGTGGGGGGCAAAAGATGTCACCATCGTTAACTTCATTGGAAAAGATAATATTATTTTCCATTCGATTATTTTTCCAGTGATGTGTTTAGGAACTGGATTTGTGAATCCTGTGACTGATCTGCCTGCGAATCAATATGTAAACCTAGAAGGAAAGCAGTTTTCTAAATCAAAAGGCTGGTACGTGGACGCGGATGAGGCGATTGCTCAGTTTGGTTCAGATGCCCTGCGATTTTATCTTACCTCGCTCATTCCAGAAACGTCGGACTCAAGTTTCACTTGGAAGGGTATGGAGCTAAAAATTAATTCTGAGCTTGCAAATAATATTGGAAATTTTATTAATCGTGCGATGAAGTTTTCTGCCTCGAAATTTCCAGAGGGAATGAAGGCCGAAAAGTTTGCGACATTTTTTGACTCTCATGCCAAAGAAGTTGAAACTTTTATCAAGGAATACCATGAGCTTCTTGATTCCTATCAAATCAAGAAGGGGCAAGAGCACATCATGGGGCTTGGATCGAAAGTAAATTTATTCATCACTGAACGAGCCCCGTGGACTGAATTTAAAACTGATCCAGAAAAAGCCGCTGAAACGATTGCTATTTCTACAGTATACGTTTTGGTTATGGGTGCATTTTTTGCTCCTTACTTACCTCAGCTTTCGAAATCAATTCTTTCTTACTTTGGTCTAACGAGTGAAAGTGAGCTCGTGAAAAAAGTTTATCAAGGGGATATGAAAGCTCTGAAAGAATTTTTTAGCGCAGATTTTAAGCTTCATGTGGATCCGCAAGGACTCGTTCCAAAGATTGATCCTAAAGTGATTGAAGAGCTGGATAAAAAATTAAAAGAGAAAGCGGCTCAATAATTTATTGATTGTAGCGAGAGTCGAGTTTAAAGCTGAAGTTTTCTTTTACGTTTGCGGGATCAAAGATTGTTTGGTCCCATGACTCTAAGACCTTTCCTGTTTGGGGGTCCACGAGGGCCCTAAAGGACGATTGAACATTTTGGCGATTCGTAAGTTTCACAACAACGGACTCTACCTTTAGTGGATTTTCATCCTTTGTCCATATAATCGATTTTTCTTTTTTTATTTCGATCGAAAGTTGAGAGTCTCCCGCTTGGGCCCTCAGAGATTGTTTAAGTTTTTGCTCCCAATTCTTAGACGGAACATTTACAAAAGCTTTTGGCTCATGGATTGCTTTCTTTTTTAGGTCGGTTTTATATGGCGTTTTTATTGAATCTACCTTTCCCTCTTTTATTTGATCAACAATTGAATTTTTGACTAATGAGCCATCCTTTTTCCAAAGAAGAAATAGAATTATGGCAAAAGAAATTATAAGGACAAAGTATTTCTTTTTAATCATTTACCTCAAATTCAAAATTTATGATTTTGAAAGGTTTTGATCCATTATACTCTCTATCGATATAGTCATCGTTTGTTATATCACTTGAATCTGAAAAACAGTCTGAGCAGTTACTAAATTTTGCCCGCATTCGGCATCTGAATTTTGTGCCAGGAGGAATCCATTTATTAACCTCAAAAATAATGGCATTTCCGGGTCCAAAAGCGTGATCAGGATTACCATTTCTCATGGTTTCAACATAGGATTTTTGAGGGTCAATTTTTGAGTAAAAAGCCTTGTTTGCCCCAGGTAAAACTCGAACGAGACATTCGTGTGGGTTGAAAGTGAAATCTTCATCAGTTGTCGTACTTGAATAACCGAGGCAGTCCTTGTCTTGAAGTGAAAGTCCCTGTTTCTTTCTAAATTCATTTTGCGAGACCCACTTTGCAACATCATCAGTTTCAAGCTGAACAAGGCATATTGGTGCCGCGGCTTCTGCTGCAAAAGATCCAGATGTTTTTACATGTCTTTTGAAATTGGCCATCGTTGTTGAGCAGGTTTGACCTTGAATTGCCCCTTGAGCGAGGGTTGTAGTATCATCAATCTTGCAAGGGCTAAAATTTCCATTCACGCCTGTCTCATCAGTTATGTGAACATGGTCCCAATCATTGGCCAACAGATGCACACCCGAGATTGTACTATTTGATTCATTATAAAGATTTGGAACAATCCCTACAATTTCACCAGGAGAAATTTTAATATTTGCATTATTGTATTCTACACTTGCTGTTCCCGTTGAGAGATTCATAGGGTAACCTTTAAAAAGCAAGTTCTGTAAAATTCCCGACATGTTTTTTTGGTCATCGATAATGTAGTAGGTAGCCACATCACTATCTGTAGTCGTCTCAGAAAGACTTAATAATTCTTTTGATACAAGAACTGTTTTTCTTCGGTTATTTTCGTGAATCGCTGTTGGAGAAGATAGTACTGAAGCGGGGACAGTTCCAGTTGAACTAACTTGGATTGTTTTATCTTTGGTGCTTGAGCCGTCATTATTATAGGTTTTAAATAAGAGTAGACCATAATCATCCAAGAGTTGTTCTGATTCATTTTTTGTAAAATTAGGGCAAAGACCGCTGGAAATATACTTGAGGATGTTTTTTGAAAGGATTTGAGAAAAATTCCGGTATGTAGGTGGATTAACAACTTGAGACCACATATAAGAGGCCGTTGAATCAAGATTTGAAAAACTTACCGAAGGTGAAGCAGGTATTGAAGAAGTGATGTCAAAACCTACAGATCTTAAATCTCCCAATTCACTAAATGTTTCAGCAAGGAGAAGCATGACATAGGAAGTTGAAATGTCATGGGCACTTGCCGACGGTAAGTTGCACTGATTTTGAAACTCTTTAGTCAAAGCAACTAGATAATGACTGATGATTTGTCCAGCATAGTGCACATCTTCTAGAGGTACATTTGGATTATTTGGATCATACAGAATGTATTGGGGATAAGATAGGCGTCCCTCAGATGTTTCATTGACTGCACTTATATGAAGTTTATCATCTTCACTAATTGGGCGAGAGGCATTCACGGACCTTCCTAATGCCCATTCACCAAAATGAGTTCTTTTGTTCATGACAAAACTATAATAATCAGCAACGCCCTCACCAATTGATCCTGATTCATCGTACCCATAAGAAGATAGATTTGATCTTAATGGGTGCGGATCCGCGCCCGGAGTTCCGTTACGCATATTCATCATGACCGCAATAAGGGCATGTCCTAGTTCATGATAAATAATGGAAGGGTCCTGAATAAAAAAGAAGTTTGGATGGGCCGACCATTTTCCAAAACAAAGTTCGGGTCCAGCGGGACTGAACTGGGCATTTAATTCGAGGTTACATAGGTTGTAAGAGGTTAAGAAACTATTTCTAAAAAAGTTATCGTTTGATGGTGTTACGGCCTGAAACCAGAAGAGGCCTGTTTCATCTAGGTAGTAAGGAATAGATTTTCGATTCATCTGAAAGGATGGATTAAAATGAATGGTATCGTAGGCAAATTTTAATTTTTCAAAGAATGTATTAATACCTTTTTGAACATGATAATGACCATTCACTTGGTAAAATTCGGAAGAGTTTGTTGGAAAAATCCATGTTCCATCAGATTTCCTTGGAAGGATTTGCTGACTTGCAGATTTAGAGGCGTAGGACTGAAGACAATCAGAGATAGTGTGATCAATATTTGAGATACTATTAAAAAGTGAGAGTGTGCAGTCGCCTTTAAGTTGATTTTTGTTTGTAATAAACTCAGGCATGCTCTCATCCACTGAGCCTTTCATATTGGCATTAAGAGAATACTGTGCGCCTTCTAAAATGTAGGGGCTATCTCTATAAATGTAAGCCATGTTAGTTAATTCACCATTGGCATATGAAGTATTGGATCTTTGTCCGCTTGAAGTGATTTCTGTCGGGTTACAAGAAGTTAAGATTGCAAAAAACAAGCAGAAGGACAGTCTCTGAGGAAAGCCATTTGTTATAAAAAATTTTGTCATCCATTGACTTTGTACCATCATAAAAGCCTTATCGGTTGAAATCACTTGAGTCTCAACCGATAAAAAGAGTCGGTTAGTGAGTTATACCCATATTGCCCAGTGGTGTAGTCGGTTGGTTGTTTAATATTGAAAAATCGCCTTTTGTGTTAAAACCCGAATTATTGCTGGCATTACAGAAGGAACCTGAGTCATTCCCCGCCGATTGTTCGCTGTTGGCACTAGCTACTGTAGTACTGTTCTTTTTGTATTCGTAGTCTGAAATAATTGAGTCTTTTAGGTCAGAACAATCATAGGTAGTAGCAGAAGTTACAGTTCCAGCTGTTGTTGTTGTGGTCGTTCCGGGTATTTCTTTACATTTGGCCTTGGCCACATCCCCAGAGGATTTCGAAATGGCTTCGCATACAAGTTTCCAGTCATCATTAAAGGTCTTAAGCACATCGATTGCGTCCTGGTCACTATTTCTAGCTTTTGTACAAACCATTGATGCAGTAGTCGTAGATGATCCATCTTTAGTTCGTTGATTGCCAGGTTTTGCACATACATTTGCCATTTCTCCGCGAAGTTTTTGTGCTTCATATGAAGTATTTGAATCACCGGCTTTTTCTGCTGCTGAAATCAGAGCAGTTGTCACTTCAGAATAGCCATCATCACATCCAGGGATGGGATTTGATGACATAATGTCATTATATCGACCACAAAATGCAGCTTTTTTCTCTCCAAGCTCTCCAAGAGATTGATCCGAAGCTGTTTTCTGATCACCCATCATTTTTGCGTAGGAGTCATACGCGGCAAGACAATCTCTCGCTAGAGAACTCGCTTTGGCCAATACGTTTTGATTGTAATTGTTTTTTGTTTGCTTAATGTGCTGTTGAAGGATTCCATTGTCACCAATAATTCCTTCTTGTTGCTTTTTGATTTCATCCTGAAGCATGTTCATATTAGTCTTTACCATTTCGAGGTAAGCCTTAGGATCTTTTACTGCAAGATTATCACCAGGGTCACCCTGGTAGTCTCTACTATATTGGTTACCATCTTTAATATCTCTCTCGATTCCAGTAGGGGATGTAAATCCTGTTCCAAACATGGCCCTAAGAGATTCTGCTTCTTTCATGTATTTAACTAAGGCAGTATCAAACATGCCGACTAAACTTTTGCGGGTCGCTTCAACGTTATTATTATAATTATTGATTCTTTTAGAACGGTCCTGCTTGATATCTTTAACAAATTTCTGCGCCTTTTCTGTACATTGCTTCATGTTCACTGAACACGAAAATGCAGCTTTTGCGCAAAAATTGGGATTTTGCATATTTAACTTTTCGCTTGAACAAGAACTGATACCAGCGCTTGCCGCATTTGCCCCGTTGCCATTACATTCAATCATCTTTTTGATGATTTCATTTTTCATATCTTTTGAGTTCTTTTCAGCAGCAGCTTGAAAATCTTTTTTGAGAGACTTCAAACGTTGAATTGCTTCCTTGCCAGACAATTTATTGTTTAACTTGTTGACCTGGAATTGGGTCTCACAGTTTTTCATGACATCGGAGATGTAAGACGCGGGTGTAATTTTTTTAGAAGCATTTACCGTTTTTCTAATAATTTGTCCGTCGGCTCCAACTTCTTGAGTTTGATAGTTTGCATCCATTTTCAATTCAAAACGGTCGCCATATTCTTTTTGAATCGCCTGGATTTCCTGAAGTTTTCTGTCTGGAGTCATTTGATTGTCTGTAAGAATGGAGTCGATTCTCTTTTGAATTACTGCAGCAGATTGCCTATTAGCATCTTTGGATAGGTTCGGGTCATAAATGCGCGATACCGCTTTAGAAATTCCAGAACGAGCAAGACATTCTGACTTGATATTTTTTTCAAGAGAAACAAGCTCGGAACCAAATGAGGCATCCTTGTCAACGTTATTAAGGTATTTTATGGCTTGCTCACCTTGAGCACCTAATTCCGAATTAATTAATTCTGCTTCATCAGATAGGGACTTACGAGTTTTTGCAAATTTTGTCTGAAGGTCAGAAAAGAATGATTTATTTAATCCAACGTTCGCGCCAGACTCTGAAGAAATGTCGCTTGCTAGACCACCCACAAAACTAGAGTAACCCTCTTGGCTTGCTGAAAGCTGAGTAAAGTTCAGGGTCGCTTGTTGGGCAACTTTGTCGGCCATGTTTTTTATGTCTTGGACAACTTCGAGGTGTTTTTGACTGTATTGCTCTAGAGAGTACTTGGAGCCGCTTGGAACGGAAGTCAATTCAGTTTTAAGTTTATCTTCAATACCGAGTAGACCTTTTTCCTTACCAAGTTGACCAACTCCATCTTTTGCATCTTTTGAAAAGATCGAGCTACAAGCAGCGTCGCCAAATCGCTTTGAATAATCAAATGTGTCAGAGTCTTTAAAGTCTTTAGCGAATACGGAGCCTTCCCCGTTTAGGATTGCACTTGATTCACGAACAGATCTAAGATCCGTCTCTGATTGCTCTTGAAATTTTGCTGTTGCTGCTTCCATGTTTGTCACAACTGTATTGAGTTGTTCAAGTCTGTAGGCAAAGAAACCCTTCAGAACACCCATTGCATCTTCCATACAGCCAGTACCGTAAGACTGTCCGCCTACGTTACTTGGGACAGAATAGTTTCTGTAAAGTTTATCGATTTGCAGATACTGATTATAGTAAGCAAAGGCTTCATCTCTTTGGAAAGCCGGATTACCACTCATTGAATTAACAGATCGGTTGCGACATACTTCATTATTTGCTTCATAGAGGGTGGTAGGTAGAGTTTGACAATTGAGAGCGGCTGGATTGATTGGCTTTCCTCCAGCAGAGGCAGCTTTTTTGTTCTGGACAGCAATATAATCCATTAGGCCTGGAATCTTTTGCATGTTTGCCAATGTAAAATGTTTATCAGGTGCTGGTGTTTGCTGTTTCTGAAGTTCTCTCATGTCAGTTGCAACATAGGGAGGCATTCCTCCAAATCCGGCTTGATATCCGGTTGCAGCGTTCATGAGACTCATTCCAATATTTAGACCATTAAGCATGGTCTGACTTGCGGGCACATTTGAGTTTTGAGCAAGGGCCGGGAGTGGTGAGAGAACCATTTCCAAACTTATTGCGAGTGAGAGAATAAATGGAAATTTACATTTCTTCATAAGGCACCTTTGTAATAAACTGTATCTACTTGTATTTTCGGCATTTTACACAAAACTTTTAAGCCAAAAAATCAAATAAGCTTTTATCGAGTTCGATTAATTCTATGCTCTCCACAGCCTGCGACCTAGGGAAACGCTCAAGTAATTGAGACGCTTGGCATTTTGGAGAAAAAACGTGAAACTTAATTAAGTAATTTCAATAGTTTTAAAGAGGATGGAGCAGTTGTTCAAAAAACTCTTTGGGCGCAAGGATGTGCCAACAAAAGATGGCAAAAATGAATTGACCGAAATGGTTGACGGGACTCGTTGGGTAAAAAAGTTTGTGCTCGAACTAAGCAACATGGAAGGAGCTCCAACTTACATTCTTACCCATCAACTTAGCATAGGAAGTGAGGTCGGTAATATTGTAGTTGCGGATCCATCACTTTCTCCTCGACATTGCACTTTAAAACTTCAGGAAAATGTTGTCTCCGTTTTAGATCATGGAAGTGTCACAGGCACTCTGATAAATGGTAAAAGAATTCAGCCAGGACGAGAGATTATTCTTGAAGAGACTGATGTAATTATGGTTGGAGATCTTCAAGTGAAGATTCACTCCGCTTCAGAAGTTGTAGAAGAAGAACCTCAAGCAAAAAAAGTTGAAAATGTTTCAGTAAAAGAAATAAGCGTGGAGAAACAAAACGAGAGAGAACATTTTTCTTTTTTAAAAAAAATCTTTCGAAGAAACAAAAAGACATCGAAAGAAGGCAGTGATCAATCCAAAAAAAATCAAGCGAAAAAAAACCAAGATGGAAAAAAAACGAGCACCCCTTTTTCTGTTCAAACAACCCATGCCACCAATAGTCTTATAAGAATCATAGCTGTCAGTTGTGATTCGTTAATTGCTTATTCACTTTTTATTATATTGTCTCCGTTTAATGAATTTAAAGCTTTTGTTGCAGAAGTCCCCGTCATGCTAGGTGAGCTTCTTGGAATCGACTGGGTAGGGCTTTGGTCGGCCTTAACTGCGGAGCAACCTTTTTTAGCAGAGGTTTTAAAAGACCTTCACAATTTATTTACCGTCACGCTTAATGTTGGGCCGTTGATTCTATTGTTTGTCTTAGTGCGCCTTCTTAGCACCTTGGTTTTAGGAGTTTCTATTTCAGAGGCTGCTCTTGGAGTAAGATCACAAGGCAATATGATTTGGAAAAGATTAGGCGGTTTCCTGAGAGTGTTGATTGGGGTTATTACAGGCCCTTTAATTATTTTTGATATTTCGTCCATTGTATCCAGAAGAACTTTTAAAGAATTTATGACTTTTACACATACCTACTTGTCATCCAAGTTTTTGGCAATTTTAGGGGTGCTATTATATCTCCCTCTAGTCATATCTGCAGCACTTCTATCTCCACTGATTCAGGGGATGGAGCTTCCGGAACCAATACTCGTAAATGCTAAATTGGAAAAAAGAGTAAGGCTTGTAGAGAAAAATAATGAACAACAAATTATAAAAAATGAAGAATCTTCGAAGTTTCTAAAAGTTCGAATTATTTATGATCCGAATGCTGTCTCTATGATTCCTCTTTTTAAATTTTCAGAACAAAAGAAGAGAATGTCTTATCGGCCATCAATCGATTTTTATCTTAAAGACTTACAGAGAGAAGTTGAAGTGGAACTCTTTAAGACGTTTGATCTTAGAGAGCTAATCGGGATTGGATTAAAAGGTAATTTCTTCCTCTATGATAAGTTTCCTGCCCTTTACAATTTTGTTTATTCAACAGAGTCCTTAAACCCTGCGTTTAAAACGAAAAATGATGATAAGGCCAATCAAAAGTTTGCAGATCAATTTGTCAGCTTTACCAAACTATGTTTTGAATTAAGCCCGGATAATGCTTTCGATTACATGGAAAGTTACACACCTTTTCTTAAAAGTTTAATGGATTATAGATCATCTTTTTTAGAATTAATTGAATTTAAAGATTTTAGTGAAATTCAATTTTTCAAGGTTGGGAATGCCTATTTCTTGAAGATTTCATATATTCGCCAAAAGCCATTTGATTTAATCTTGCCACTAATTATGGGGGAGGGGCGGCTTATTAAAGCTGAATTTGATAAAAAAGAGAAATTAGGGCATGTGAAGAACAGTCTCTATAAATTTGTACTGAGTGAAACTGATTGGTTTGATTATAGAAAAGAATCAACGAATGAAGAAGTATTAGGGTCGTTTCAAGTCCTCGATTTTTTCTCTTCTTTGGATTTGAAAAAACAAATATTAACAGATAATAAGGCAAAGGCTTTATATGGTTATTACTTTGAAAAATCAGCCGAAGTTTTAAAAAAATCCGATCCAGTTGAAATGAAGCTTTGGGAGAAATCTCTGAAATCAATTTTTCTTATCATGGAAAAAATGAAAGAAAATTACAATAAAGAAAAAAACAAGAAAGTTTCGGATACAGAAGTCGCAGAGCCTGTAAATCAGGAAGAAGATAGTCGTTTAAGACTTTTTCAAAATTTTCAGGAATTAAAAGAGGCTTTTGAAAATAATAATAGGGACTATTTTTCAATTTAGCATCTAACTAATTTTAAGGTATTTATGAATTCAATTGATGCAATTATATATGGGGCGATTCAGGGATTTTCTGAATTCCTTCCAGTTAGTAGCTCGGGCCATTTGGCACTTCTTCCCCATGTGATGCATATTCAGGACCCTGGAGTTGTGTTTGATTTGATGATGCATCTTGGAACTGCTCTTGCGGTTTTAGTGTATTTCAGGAAAGAGATCCTAATCTATGTGAAGACTTTAACTCCTTCACTTATCTCTATTAGCGGAGGGACATCTTCACAGTGGTTTTCAAGGAATTTTATACTTTCTACAGTTGTTAGTGTTGTTTTTATTTTATTACTTATGCCAATTTCTAAGATGGCAAGAGATCCTTGGATCATTATTTTTAATCTTTCCTTTTTTGGCAGCCTTTTGTGGTTTGCCGATCACAAAAATAAAAAGATGGTATTAACTGATTTTGCAATGGAAAAGGGCATGCAATGGAAGCTTGCAATAATTATTGGAGCTGCACAGGCAATTGCAATTTTTCCTGGCGTTAGTCGCTCTGGTATCACCCTCACGGCTGCACTTTTACTTGGAATGAAAAGAAAAGAAGCAGGGTCGTTCTCATTTTTGATGTCACTTCCTATTATCCTTGCTGGGATTGCAAAGGAGCTGCCAGATTTAATGAATGCCCCAAATGAGAAAGTGATGGTTCTTTTATTGGGAGTTTTAACATCTTTTCTTGTAGGCTTTCTTACCATCCATTTCTTTATGAAATTAATTGGTAGTATCAATCTCAAGTACTTTGCTTTCTATAGGTGGTTAGTTGCAATTGTTATGATTGTACTACTTAAGTTTTAGGTTCTAAAGTTCTGCGGGAACAGTAAGTCCTTTTGGTACGCAGTAGAGGTGGTTGTTCCATCTTAGACCTTTATCATAAAGTTGACCTATTGGACCAACACTGGAGTTATTATCCACAGCTGAGTCGAGATAAACGAAACGCCGAGTGGCTGCACTTGGATCTGGCACAAATACATCGCCTTCTATTGGAATATAAAGTCTTCTAATCGCAACACCTGTCATTACTTCGCCTGAGCAGCAGAGATTTTTTTGTGCTGCAATCATTTTGACAATTGCTGGATCCTTAATATAACCAGTATCTGGATCATATGCGGAGTCTGGTAGCCCTCGGCCTTCAGATGAAACGTATCTGCTTAAATAGACTGTTAGGTCTGTAAAATCTGGCATGCAACATCTAAGGACTGTTTGAGATCCAGTATTTCCTAGGTAACCTGTGCAGCATTGCTCAGCTTTAGTGGTATCTGGAACTTGTTTTCCGGAAGGAATGCAACAGCTAAAATCATCTTCAGAGAAAACTTTCTTGAGCTGGCTTTGGAGGGCGCTGTAGTTTGAGCCTGAATAGAGTTTTTTTCCTGAGCTATTTTCATAATCTTGAGTAACTGTGTTATTAAATGTTCCATCAACAGGTTCATTAACCAAAGGAGCACTTCCATCTACTCCATTGTTGCGTTTAAAAACTTGATCCTGTGAGATGAGTGCAGACTGAGGAATCCCAGTTAATTCAAGGCCACCAAAGAATTTTAAATAGAGATCGACGTCAGCATTTGTAAAATCTCTGATTTCGCAAGTTTGATTATTGTAGCCTGTTGACTCGCAATAGTAATGAATAGCGTTATCAGAGCCTAAATAGTTCTCAACCCAGTTTAGACTTACGAAATATTTCTTATCGATTGTTTGGAGCTTGCTCGCACTCCAGGTGTGACCGCCGCCGTTTTGTGAGTGGAAGTTACGTACCCAGTTCTTGGTGCAACAGGTGCGTGAATTAACTGTATCAAGAGTTTTGTACTGAGTTTGTTGTTGAATATATCGCTGAATATTGGAAGTAGCTGTTAGTGATAATGCAAAACTCTTCGTTGAAGTAACTTGTCCTGTGTCACATGTCATCTTATCGAAGGCAGTATGCACTCTTGAGTATCTATTATAGGAATTGATGTTTGAGTTTAGACCTGCAACTTTTATGGAAGATGTCGACTGATCACACCATTGATAATCAGAAGTACTTGTCTCCGTAAACACAGAAAAGTTTTTACCAAAATCTCTGCAACAGGTATTATTTTTAATATCAAAGTTTGTAGAGTTTAAGACACCACTTTGAACATATTTAAATTCTGGGTTGCCACAGATGAGTTCTTCTTTCCAGAATTGTTGTTCAGCTATATTTAGAATACCTGTTAGATCGACATTTTTCACTTTATTAGCAATAAATTCTGAGGGGGCACAGTCCATGTCTGAAAAACACGATGCCCCAGCGGCTCTTAGGCATGTATTTCTCTGGTAGCCAATGGAGGTAATTTGAGAATTATTTGTTGAGCTGAATATGTTTTGTGAAATTAATGAAGGTATATTAAGGAGATTTGATGAAAGATTTTGCGCAGCAGTTAAAGTATTTATAGTAAGTGGATCCCCAAGGTTCAGATCATATTGCTGAATAGACACCCCAATTGAGTCTGTAGCGGGGCATGAGTTAAGATATTTTGGACTTTGAAGACCAGACAATGTCGTTCCTATGCCAAGTATTCTGTCAGAGCTGTCAATACGACTCAATGGTGCCTGTGAATTGAGGTCATAGGTTTTAGTTGAACTACTAATGTTTTTGCCGGGGATACAAATTCCACCAACATTATTGGCAGTTAAAGAGTAAGTAGAAGCAGTAGGAATTGTTTTAGTGCCATAAAAATCAAAGGGTCTTCCTAGAATTCTGGCGCCCAGACCATGTGTGTCTGTTAAACTAGTCGTTGCAATATTTTGAGCAATAGGAGTGTTGGCAAAACGAGCAATTCTGTCATTAAACCGGTTTGTTGTTCCAGAGCTTACTTGCTGACACATACTATTGGTTGAGCAAGCTAGGACACCAGTTAAAGAGGAAGAATTAAATGTTGTGTTAATAGACGTGAGGTCTGAGTGGCAAGGAGCTCCTCGTCCTCTGTAAACACATCTTTTAGATTGGCCATTTGTGCCTCCGAGTATGGAGGCAAGAGACTTTGAAGTCGTTCCTATAATTTCAGTGCCATTTGCATCTGTAATAGGCCAACTGGAGGTGATCGTTCCGATATTTTGACAAGTATAATCATATCCAACTTGTCTGAAACAATCATTATCTGTTGAGCAAAAATGAGATTTTTGGCATTCTGCGCCTGAAGTCTCAGAGTCATGGTCCGGCATTGGAGGAGAATAAATAGTGGATTCAGAAATCGTAACGTTGAAATTGTTCTCACTATTCAAGTCGCCAAAATATGCATTCACAGCGAGGTAAAGTTTGTTTGATGTAGCCTTAATTCTTCGCATGTTTCCTATTGAAAACCAAGTGATCCCATCGAATGAACCAATAAGTGAACCATAATCAAAGCCATACCAGTCTTTGTTGTATCCATTTGCAAAAAGAAAGTGCTGACCAGCAAGTCTTTTTGTCCTTTGATCTTTTACTGATAGAGCTGCGGTATGAGTCCACGGAATCATTGTTGCGGGAATGAAGCAGGCCCGGCCAAATAACAAGTCATCAGAGCGATAGCTTCCATTATTTTTAGTTCGTGATGAATTAAAATTATCTGGAGAATAGCCACCTCCAATAGAGTTTAGGCTTTGAGGAAAAACATATTGAAGAGATGAGTAATAATCTGAACCACAAGTGAGGCAAGTTTGAAAGATCCCACTATTTGTGAAAAGATCGTAAATCTTGTCTTTTTTTACCCTTATCATTTTTGCAGGTCTGGCAGCTCCAGGATTCGTCTTAGAGAAGGAGCCGTAAATTTCATTAAAACCAGTATAACCGGTGTAAGAGTCTAGATTGCTAGGTTTTAATTTGTCGTTATTTTGGTAACTGAAAGCTGTGCCTTCTTGATTGAGGGCAGTGGAATAGTCTTCATCATAACTAACCCCATTCACATCATAATAACGATGAGGGATATTTTTGTTTGAAACGAAGACTGATTGATTGGCCGGAGGCTCGGTTGATATAGTCGAAGACTGTACACACTCATAATTAATTAATTCTTCCTCTGAATTCAAAAGTGGCTTTAAGTTACATTTTGCATTTGAAGCACAAATGCACATTGAATTTACTACGGACTGTGCAGCCGCACGAGAAGCTAAAAGAGCTGCCACCGAAGGGGCGGAGTTCACATAATAAGTAATTTCGATCGTTTGATTTTGATAAAGAGGATAGCTTGCACTAAAAATGATTCCTGGAAGTGAAGTGGACTTCGACCAAGTTGTCGCTTCTTCTGGAATAATCACTCCCGAAATTTTAACTATAATGTTTGCTGACAATGATGAATCTGCATAAGTTGGTAGGTAATAAATTTTTGAACTATTATGGTAAGAGGTACTAGTTGTATCTGATGAATTGTGGATATATGTTTTAGTACATCTTGCTAAACTCGAACCAAGTTTTTCACAACTGCCATCTATTTTGTAAGTAAGATATAGATTATCGTCCTGAGAATTAGCTGGTCGTGGTTTGATAATTTTGACACTTTGTGCACTTGTGAGGTTATCGTTACCAACTGATGTAAAGGAGCCATCACTCGAACTTAGGGGTGTTTTATTAGCTTCAAAGAGAACTTGGCCAGCATAAAATATTTTTACAATATTATTTGCATAATCACCCGATGCAAAATTTGGGTTGAGTGTTTGAAAATTTATATCGTCAAAGATCCCATTCTCAGAAGTCGAGAAAGGAGATCCCGAGGCGACCTTCAGAGAAGCATTGCCAAATTTAAGTGTGCAATATGAAAACTCACCATCGACTTTATTTAGACACTGATAAAGTTGAGTTAGTTCCATAAGGCGAATACTGGCCTGGTAGTTCGGATCGCCCGTTTGAGGCGTATTATCGGAGCCATTAACCTCTGGACGGTTGTTACAAACGAAGTAGAATTGTGGGTAAAGAACAAAACGTTCAGGATTTGATTCCACATCGGCTTTCGCCTCAGAATAGCCAGACAATAAACTTGCTCCTGGTCTTTCGGCACCATCATTCACGCATTGGCCTTCAAGGCAGCAGTTATATCCTCTTGTCTGGCAACTAGTCGATTCTGTGCAAGTATTTACTTCTGATGAAGTTGTTCCTGATATTGTGAGGGCCAATGAGGAAAGATTTAAAGTTGGAACATTTTCCCCATTTGGAAAATAGAGTTTTAGTCCCTCGGAGGTTACTGACGAATTACAAGTCGCACAAAGTTGAGTCAGATTAAAGTAGGCCGTTGGAGAGTTTGATCCAGAAAAAAGATTACTCGTAAGTGTCAGGCAGTCGTTCATATTTGCCTGATGATTTGAAGGCTCAACTTGCAAATAGTATTCAGATGTTTTGTTGACAAGGTCAGTGTATGACTTTGGCTTTCCAGACAAAATTAAAAATTTATCTACTCCAGAAGTAAAGTTGTACTTCCCAACTAAACAGAACTTTGTTGTATTTGGCAATGATCTCAAATATTTCGATAGGGAGTTTCCTCTGATTAAAAACGAGTCAGAAAAGTTTAGCGGAAGCGAAAAATAATTCGCTGATTGATTTAGCCCATCTTGAACAAAGATTCCAGCAAGGGGAAATGATGGTTCTGAATAAGAGTTATTGCTTGGATCATTGGTTGTTGAAGTGCTGTTACCAGTTTGTATACTTTGTGGGGCTTGTTGAGGCAGGCATGATGATACAATCAAGAGCATCGCTAATAAACTTAGCGAAAATATTCTAAATTGATTCTGGCCCATTTGCTTCGAGTTCAACATCCGTGTTATTCCTCTTGTGATAACTATCGGAATTTTTTGCATTATTTTTTAATTTATTCATTTATATTTTACCCTGTGGCAAGGCAATACTGGACAGAAAGTCTTCAGTTAATCCAACTCTTTGAATTAACGTCATATGAAAGATAATGATAAGCACATACTGCCTAGGAAATTAGTCAGATTTAGGAATATCTTTCCAGTTCTTCGAGTAATAGAAATAAAGCGCCTTGTGAGAAGCGAAGTTTTAACTGCTCTCTATCCCCATGCATTTGGAGTATTTGTGATGAGGTTTTACCCATTGAAGTGATTCCAAGGCAGAAGGTTCCAACAGGTTTTTCTTCTGAGCCTCCCCCCGGTCCTGCAAGGCCTGTAATCGCAATTGCTATGTCTACATTTAAGGCCTTAGAAAGACCAAGTGACATTTCTTCAGCGGTTTTTAAACTAACAGCACCAAAATTTTTGAGGGTCGATTTATTAACTCCTAAGATGCCTTCCTTCACTGATTCATCATAACAAATAACAGAGCCATAAAAAGTCTGACTGCAACCAGAAATGTTGGTAATTCGATGAGAGCAAAGACCGCCTGTACATGATTCGGCAAATCCATATGTCTTATTTTTTAAGTTTGCCATTTTAACGATATATTCTTCTATTGAAAGAGTTCCAATCTGCCAAATGTGTTGAGCAATAGGAGAGCTCGAAAAAATAGTAAGGACTTTCTTTTTCTTTTCTTCAAGCTCATTTTTTTCGGAGGCTTTAATCTTGACTCCAATGTCAACACCCATTGTTGTTGGAAGCGAGCTGACAGATCCAAACTGAGCAAGCTTATCCCACAATGTATTGTCCACTTCTCCGAAAATTTTTTCTTCAGGCACTTTTTTTGTTCTTACTGTAATGCTCTCAATAAGTTCAGATGATGGGGGAAATTTATTTTTAATAAAATTTACAAAATGATCCTCTAGTAAACTTTTAAATTCTTTTGGCACTCCCGGTCCACAAAGTAGAAATTTGCCTGAGTTCTCCGTGAACAGTCCGGGAGCAAAGCCAGTTGAATTTTCTAGGGCCGTAAAACCTTCTGGCAAAAAACAATACCCATGATCTTGTCCAGGGAAGGGGCGATTAAAACGCAGGTAGTTTTTTTGAGCAACTTCGAAAGATGAGTTTGAAAAAAAGACTTTTCTGCCAAGGAAAGAGGCGATTGATTCCTTTGTTACATCATCTTTCGTTGGACCAAGTCCACCCGAAGTTACAACAACATCACATTGAGAAAAAAGACTATCTAGCCCAAGATGAATAAGCTGTTGTTCATCCCTTACTGTGAGAGTGGTAAAAAGTTCAAGGTTAAGAGAATTTAAAAAAATCGAAAGTTGTTTCGTATTGGCATCGTTAATTTTGCCATCAAGAATTTCATTTCCAATGATGAGTAATCCAATCTTCATAAAAACCTCAAATGAATAGGCCCTTTATACTATAAGTCCCTGTTTTCATTTTGGTAAGAATATCTTTGATTTTTGCTTGTGCATAATGTAAAAACGGCTTCAAATATGTCTAAAAAATACCAGTTTCAACTAGAATTCGATGTCGATCTAGACGTCTATATCAAGAAAACCCATCCAGAAGTTTTGGAATATAGAACTATTTCGAAAAGTCTTGATGCTCGTGGAGCTCCTAGGGGTAAAAAACCTGTTTATCTTTATATAATTGAAGGGCTTACAAGTAAGGATGATCAATATCCGCAAGATGAAGGGTTTACAAAGTTTTTGCCTCTTAAAAATAGGCCCATTATTATTGGTGCCGGGCCAGGTGGTTTATTTTGTGCTGTAAGGCTAGCCGAGCATGGCGTGCCTTCAATTATTTTAGAAAGAGGTGATGAGGCAAGTAAACGAATGCTTCATATTGCAAAGTTTTGGCGTTATGGCGAACTAGATCCTGAAACCAATGTTTGTTATGGTGAGGGGGGAGCTGGACTTTTCTCTGATGGAAAGCTTATCACTCGAATTAAGTCTGATCTTGTTTCATACGTCATGAAGAAGTTTGTAGACTTCGGGGCTCCAGCTGATACGGCCTATGTTTCAAATCCTCACTTAGGGTCAAATAAAATTCGTGGCATTATCACTCATATTTCAAACTGGCTTCGCTCTCAAAACTGTGAAATCAGATATAACTCCAAAGTAGAAAGTTTGATCACAAAAGATCAAAAAGTAATCGGGGTGAAGCTTCAAAATGGAGAAGATCTTTATTCTGATCATGTGATTTTAGCCACTGGTCATTCTGCTCAAGAACTTTATGGGCATCTAGGTCAGATAAACGTAGCAATGAAGGCCAAGGATTTTGCAGTTGGAGTTCGAGTGGAGCATCCTAGGCGCTATATCGATCAGCTTCAGCATGGAAAGTTTTGTGAAGCCCCAGAAATGCAATCTGCTCGTTATCGATTAAGTTGGCATGATAAGTGGACTGATAGAGGTGTTTATAGTTTTTGCATGTGCCCTGGTGGATTTGTGCTTTCCTCAGGTACAGAAAAAGAGGGGATTGTGGTCAATGGAATGAGTAACTATGCTCGAAACTCACATTGGTCTAATGCTGCTCTTGTTGTCTCTGTAAAGTCTGAGACTGATCTTAAGGAAAAAGACTTAATGGCAGGACTTCGATTCCAGCATGAAATAGAAGAAAAAGCATTTCAGCTTTCAAAAAAACATGGGACTGGTCGAGAATTACCGGCGATGACTATAAAAGAGTTTATGACTGGTAAGTTGAATGATAAACCTCTTCCTAAATCCTCTTCTCCCTCTGGGATTTTTAAAGCAGATATTCGCCAGATTTTTCCGGCCTTTATTGTTGAACACCTAAAAAAGGGTCTTGAAGAATTTAATAGAGATCTTCCTGGATTTATTCATGAAGACGGATTGTTAATTGCTCCTGAAACTCGAACATCTGCTCCATTAACAATTCTTCGCGATAAAGAAACACTCATGTCTCAATCTCATAAGGGCCTTTATCCATGTGGTGAAGGTGCAGGCTATGCCGGAGGGATTACTTCAGCTGCCGTTGATGGAGTGAAGTGTGCTCTTAGTGTTTTAAAGCAAGAAGGCCTAATCAAGTAAATCTGGGTTTTCCCTATAGAATTGAATCTCTTGACCAAGAATAGAATCGTCATCAAGGCTTAGTAGTGAATTTCGAAAAAATGTGATGGTCGTTAAAAAATTCTATCGTTTGAACCGGGCCAAGAATTCATATTTAATTCTTGACCCAAGTTTAAGTCTTATTTCGCAATAATTTCAGCAAGTATGAGAGTTTTCTTTCCGCCTGAAAATCCTGATTCAATTGCCGCGAGTCCAAGTTCGTAAAATTCTTTGCCATTTCGATTACGATTTTCGCTATAGTCTCTCATTATAATTTTATGAGCACGATAAGGAGTATGAACTTCACAAGTAAAGCGTGCATCATCATAACCAATAAAATCAAAACTATCGCTTAAAAGGGCAGAGCTCATTTGGCAGTCATAATTTTGTTTGTTTATTTTAATTTTTATTTTGAAGGTGGTGTTTATATCTGTAATCCTTCCAGTTGCCTCTGGGTCATACTTTCCTACATTGTGTGAATAACCAGAGTTTTTTTGCCTTTTTAAATCGCTAATTTCTGCGATCAGGATATTTGAAGGAATTTCTCTTGCAGAGTTAGAGACACTCTTAAAGAGATAGTTTCCTGAAGAGAGGCGACCCGTTTTTAGAGCTCCTTTAGGCATATGATCAAAAGTATTTTGTCCAAATGCAGTTAATGAAAAGAGAGCCAAAAGTCCGACTGATAGGATTTTCATAGAGACTCCAGTGTATTAAAAGTTTACTTGATTAGATTTTTTTACTTTTTAGCTAGGTATTAAGATGGCGACAAGTGAAGTTGAAATTATTACTGAGGAACTGATTATGATCTTGTTCTTATCCCACTTTCATTTGAACCTAAGTATTTGTAATTTCAATCGTTATTCGTTGTAAATTATTCATTTCTTAAGAAGTATGACTCGTCATTTCTTATCGTCTCGTGTAGACTCGCCCAAAATTACTCCCTTAATAAGGACATTCATGAACTTAAAGAACATTGCCGTCGTGGCCCACGTGGATCACGGTAAAACAACTCTCGTTGACCAACTTTTAAAGTACTCTGGTACTTTCTCTGCACACGAACAGGTGCAAGAGCGTGTCATGGATTCTGGCGAGCTAGAGCGTGAGCGTGGAATTACAATTAAAGCTAAAAACTGTGCCATCCGTTGGAAGGGAACAAAGGTTAACCTTCTTGATACTCCAGGTCACGCCGACTTCGGTGGTGAAGTGGAAAGATCTCTGATGATGGTTGATGGTATTCTTCTTCTTGTTGATGCCTCTGAAGGGCCTCTTCCACAAACTCGTTTTGTTCTTTCAAAAGCTCTTGAGCGCGGAATCCACGTTGGTGTGTTTATTAATAAGGTTGACCGCTCAGATGAAAGAATTGATGAGGTTCAATCTGAAGTAGAGGATCTTCTTCTTGAGCTCGCTACAAACTCAGGTCATGATATAGATCTTGATATTCCTTTCTATTATGGATCGGGCAGAAATGCTTACGTTTCTAAAGATAAAAATCGTCGTGAAGGCGTGATGGATCCTCTTCTAGATTTCCTTGTAAGTGACTACTATCCTTCGCCAAAGTTTGATAAGGAAGGTCCTGCTCAGTTGCTTGTGACAAATCTTTCTTACTCAAATTATCTTGGTACTTTGATGGTCGGACGTATTCAGCGTGGACTACTTCAGAATGGCAAACAACTTGCCCATATAAATGCAGAAGGAAAAGTAAAAAACTTTAAAGTTACTTCACTTCAGATTTTCGATGGACTTGGTATGGCCCAGGTTGAATCTGCAGAGGCCGGAGAGATTGTGATCGTTTCTGGTCTTGAGCATGGAGATATCGGTGATACTCTTGCCGCAACAGACAAACCAGAAGCACTTCCTCGTATTGAAGTGGAGCCACCAACAGTTTCGGTACAGGTTTCAGTTTCAACTTCACCGATGTCTGGTCAGGAAGGTGAATACCTTACTTCAAGAAAACTTGAAGAGTTCCTGATCGATGCCATTAGAAAAAACGTTTCTTTAAAATATGAACCAACAAATGATCCAAAAGTTTTTATCTTGAAAGCGCGTGGAGAATTACAGGTTGCCGTAGTTTTTGAAGAAATCCGTAGAGCAGGGTTTGAGCTTATGATTGCTCGTCCACAAGTTATTACAAAAGAAATAGATGGTGTTTTGAATGAGCCATTCGAAAGACTTGTTCTCGATGTTCCTAATGAATCTTGTGGTGCTATCACTGAAAAGATGGCTACTCGTAAAGGCCGTTTAGAGGCGATGGCCCCATTTGGTGAAGGTCGCACACGTATGGAATTCCATGTTCCATCTCGTGGACTTATTGGCTATCGTTCTACATTTCTCACTGATACGAAAGGTCAGGGATTGATGTCTTCTTACTTCGTAGGCTATGAGCCGTTTGTTGGAAAAATGCTGGCCCGTCAGAACGGAGCCCTTATTTCTGACCGCGCAGGTAAAATTACGCCATATGCTCTTTTCAATCTTCTTTCTTCTGGGAAGCAATTTGTTCTTCCAACTGAAATGACTTATGAAGGACAAGTTGTAGGCGAGCATACTCGTCCAAATGACTTGAACGTAAACGTTTGCCGAGAAAAACATCTTTCATCTGTTCGTACGGCCGGTAAAGATGAGAACGTCATACTTCCTCCTATTACTCCAAGAACTCTTGATTGGGCATTGGACTGGATTGATGAAGATGAGTGGGTTGAAGTGACTCCTAAGAGTATCCGTATCCGTAAAAAAGAACTTAATCAAAACCAACGTAAAGTAGTACGTTAATGAAAAGGGAGGCCTAAGGCCTCCCTTTTTTTTGATTTCAATCAGTTATAATTCCCACTAAAAATCTAATTTTTCTCTCCGGATTAACCGATAAAAGTGTTAACAGGAGATATCTTTATGAAGTTTTCACTTACCTTGCTTTTTGTTTTGGCTTCTGGTCTTGCCATGGGAAAGGATGTGAAAGATTTTAACAAAGTGCTTATGGATGACGTTCAAAAAGATATAAACACCGATAATGATCAGGCCCTGAAAACTCGTGAAGCCGTAACGAGAGCACCCGCTTCAGTTGAAGAAGAAGATTCAGTGAGTGCTGATGAGACAAAAGAACTAGATAAAATTGAAAAAAACTTTAAGCAACTTGGTTCAAAAAATTGGTAAGGGGCAATTTAAAATTGCCCCTTACCAATCAAACTTATTTCGTTAGCAGTTTATCAAACAGATTTATCGGTAGTGGAAAAAATGAAGTGGTGCTGTTACCTGAGGCAGAGATTTCTCTCATGGTTTCAAGATATCGAAGTGTTATTGCATCTTTCTGTTCACCCAATACTTTTGCAGCTTCAGCAAGTTTTTGAGAAGCTTCAAATTCACCTTGAGCAGAAATAATTTTTGCTCTTTTTTCTCTTTCAGCTTCTGCTTGCTTGGCCATTGCTCTTTGCATTTCAATAGGCAAGTCAATTGCTTTGACTTCCACATTTGTCACTTTTATTCCCCATGGCTCAGTCACTTCGTCTAAAATTTCTTGAAGTCTTCCATTGATTTGGTCACGGTGAGCAAGTATCTCGTCGAGTTCGTATTGCCCAACAACAGAGCGCAAAGTCGTTTGGGCAATTTGCGCAGTCGCATGATAATAATTTTCAACAGTAATAATCGCGTGCTCTGGACTGCTCACTTTGAAGTAAACCACACCGTTTACTTTTAAAGTTACGTTATCCTTTGAGATAATATCCTGGGCCGGAACATCCATCGTCACCAATCTGAGATCGACCTTGATCATTTTTTCAAGTCCTGGGACAAGGATAATTAGACCAGGACCTCTGACACCTGAAAATTTACCTAATCTTAGAATAACTCCACGTTCAAATTCATTAAGAACTTTGAACGTACTGAATAATATCAGGGCTACAAAAATAATAAACGGTAAAAGCACCATAGACATAATTACTCCTTATTTACTTTAATAATTTTTGCTAATAATTTTTCACGATCAATTGAGAGAATTTCCACGAAGTCACCAGCCTTAAGTGTTGAGTGTGATTCCGCCCTCCATATTTCGCCTCTGACTTTAACTTGATACAAATGGGATTCTTCTAGATTAGATAAAACAATTCCTTGAGAACCTAACGGTAGAAAGAAATCTTCATGTTTGGGCCGTCTTCTCTTTTCTCTTATGAGGTACCAACCAATAATCCCGACGCTTGTAGCAACTGCCAATAAAATTGAAATGAGGGCAGGATAATCGATTGCGATAAACCCACTTTCACCATGAAAGAGAAAAAGTGAACCCATGATAAATGAGGCGAAACCGCCGAGACCCAAAAGTCCATAACTTGTAATATAAATTTCCATAATGAGTAAAATAACTCCAGTAAGAATTAGAAAAAGAGCACCCCAATTAAGTGGAAGAACTTGAAAGGCAATAGCCGCTAGGATAAGGAAAGTGACTCCTATCGCTCCAGCGATATAGCCTCCTGGTGCTTGAAATTCAAAGTAAAGGAGAGCAACCCCAATCAAAAAGAGAAAATACGCCGTAGAGGGGTTTGCAAGGACTTCAAGAATTAATTGGCCTGTTGAAGGGGGATAGATTTTTGATGGAACATTTTTTCCAATTAAAAGTTCATAGCTTGTCCCCTGAATTTTAAAAACTTTTTGGTTCAAATGAGTTTCTATTGAATTTAAATTTTTCATTATAGCATCAGCTATTTTTAAATTTATCGCCTCTTTGTCAGTGAATGATTTTGCAGATTCAATCATTTCTTCAAATGGTCTTGCAGGTCTTCCTCTTGATTCACTCAAAGAACGAACAACTGCCTTAAGATCGTTTAGCGCTTTAGCACGACCATCTTTTTGTTGAATGTCTTCACCTAATCCAACAGGTGTTGCTGCTCCAATGTTTGTTCCTTCTGACATTAGAATGAAATGAGCAGAAGAGGCAATAATGGCTCCGGCACTGGAAGCAGAAGCTCCCTCTGGTGTAACCCAGATAGCAACAGGTTTCGTCTGGGAACCTATGAGAGAAAGGATATCTTTTGTAGTGGAAATTAATCCACCGGGGGTATTTATTTTAATGAGAATGAGGCTTCCCTCAGGAATATTGTTAAATTGAAACTGTAAGTAATCATAAGTCGCCGGAGTGATGGCTGATTTTATTTCCAAAATACTTATTTCTTTTACTTCATAGGGAGTTGCAGAAGCCGTGAATGGGAAAAGAGTCAAGACAAACAGAAGGAAGAGGAGTATAGTTTTAAATCTCATAATGATCATAGGTTAAACTGCTCAATTCTTAATAGCCAGCAAAAAGGGTAAACTGTGGCGTCGCAAAAAAAGATGTTTTATAAGGGTGTTATTCTTAATCCAAAAACGGATACTAAGTGTGATTATTTTCCTCAAGGCTTACTTGTTGTTAAAGAGGGAAAGATTAAAGACCTTTTGCCAATTGAAAAAGGACTGAAAAAGTATTCTTCTCAAATGACAAAAACTAATACGAAAGATTTTGGTCACTCCCTCATTTTGCCAGGTTTTTTTGATATGCATTTTCACTGGGTGCAAGACGAGGTGCGGGAAATGCCTAAAGATTCTCTTCTCGAGTGGTTAGAGAAGTATACTTTCCCTACAGAAATGAAATTTGCCAATAAAAAATATGCGAAAGACAAAGCAAAGAAGTTTTTTAAAAAGCTTGCCTCAGCTGGAACAATTGGCGGCGCCTGCTATAGTTCAATCCACGAGGTAGCCCTAGATGCTGCTATGAGCGAAGTTAAGGGAGATTTTGTTATCGGGAACGTTCTTATGAACATGTATTCACCGGAGAAGCTGACACAGACCGAGGATGATTCACTTGCTCTGACAAAAAAGTTAATAAAAAAATATGGTAAGCGTCATTGTTTTACACCAAGATTTGCTATTACGACGACTCCCAAAGTGATGAAAAAGGGGAGTCAGATGGCCGATAAGGCTAATTGCTTTAAGCAAACCCATCTTTCAGAGACTCCTGCCGAGATCGATTTTGTTTTATCAATTTATCGCAAGATTCCCGGCTTTGAAAAAGTTTCAAATTATACTGAAATCTATCAGAAAACAGGGATGCTAGGAAAACGCTCATTAATGGGACATGGGATTCATCTTAGCTCGAATGAATTAAAGGTTCTTAAAAAAACGAAAACTTCAATTATTCATTGTCCAACCTCAAATGCCCCAATTAAAGACAAGGGGCTTGGATCAGGTCTTTTTGATTTCAAGAAGGTTGAAAAAGCAAAAATAACTTGGGCGCTTGGTTCTGATATAGGAGGTGGTCCATTTTTATCCATGTTTGATGTGATGAGAAGTTTTGTCGATCAAAATAAGAAAAAAAATATAACCGATGCCACTTATGTCATGGCACTTTATCGTTCAACTTTGGCCGGTGCTAAAATTCTTGGGTTGGGAAAAAGCGCTGGAAATTTCGAAAAAGAAAAAGACGCAAACTTTATTGTTGTGCCGATGAAGAAAAATATGACTGGTCGTAATCCTGAAGAGATTCTCCAGAAAATCATTGGTCAGTATAAACTTAAAAGATCCCTGTATGATCATCTTGTCAGTATGACTTACTTTAAAGGGTTAGCTATTTTTAAGTAAAATTTGACTAATTAAATGGACACTCTTGCCTCCAATACTTAAGGAACACGCGCCAAGACATTTAAATCAGTTTATTTGATTCATTAATTTATTCATTTTCAACAGTCTCCTCACTAGTCACTTATACTGTGACTGATGAGGAGGTCTGCGTGAACTCTCTGGCAAGAATTTTATACGTTGATGATGAAGAAGAGCTGCTGATGCTCGTTGCTGATTATTTTGATAATTACTCAATTCAAGTTGATACCTGTTTAGATATAAAATCTGCGATTCAGAAGATCAGGGATTGTCATTATGATTTAATTATTAGTGATGTAAGAATGCCTTGTGGTGGGGGAAAGAATCTATTCATGGCCCTCAAGGAGGAGAAGACTTATTCTGGGAAATTTCTTTTTCTTACTGGAGATAGCCACCTACTCGAAAGTCTTAAGGAGATGAAGCCTGATCTTGTACTTTTAAAGCCAATTGATTTTAGTAAAATGTTAAGTGAAGTGAAAAATCTCCTTTCAATCTAGTTCTAAAACAATTGGACAATGATCTGAACCCATGACGTTCGAAAGAATGTCTGTTTTTTTTACCCTCTTTATAAGTTTTGGGCAGATGATGAAATAATCGATTCTCCATCCAATGTTTCTCTCTCTAACGGTAGGTCGATTACTCCACCACGTATAGGCCCCAACTTTTTTTGGATGTAATTCTCGATAAATATCGATCCAGCCTTGAGACAAAAGTTTGTCGACCCAGGCCCTTTCAATTGGCAGAAAACCAGTTGTTTTACTGTTTGATTTAGGATTGGCCAGATCAATTTCAGAGTGGGCCGTATTGAAGTCTCCCGTAATGATTACAGGTTTTGTTTCCTGAAGCTTGTTGATTTTCTTTAACATGTCTTCACAGAAGTTCATTTTAAACGGCACGCGACTATGATCTCTGGATCCATTTGGGAAATAAGCATTTAAAAGAAAAAAATCGCGATGTTCGTGGATAAGCACACGTCCTTCTGAATCGTAAAGATCTTTTCCAAATTTTTTTGTGTCAAGAAAATTTTCACGACTAAAAGTTGCTACTCCAGAGTAACCCTTTTTATCAGCGGAACTGTGGAATATTTCATAACCGGAAATCTCAGTTAATCCCTCAGGGAATTGTTCTAAGTTGGCCTTAATCTCTTGTAGGCATAGGATATCTGGTGATTCTTTAGCGAACCATTCAAGAAATCCCTTCTTATATACGGCGCGTATGCCGTTGACGTTCCACGAAATAATTTTCATATCAAATTTTCCTAGCTAGAAAGATTTTTAAATACCGATAAGATGAATAATCATTTTTTTTTGAATGTTGAATGACATTCTGAAAAAAATGAATATTATTTTCAATCTCGTCACATTCTATGGAGAACACATGCGTTGCTTTAAGAACATTGCTCAACTTATTCGCACAAAAAGAATGAATCACCCAAAAGGTTATTCACAATCTGAACTTTCTCATTTGCTAGGCTACAAGAATGGGCAGTTTATTTCAAACGTGGAACGCGCGCTCTGTAATATTCCTCTTAAGATGTTACGTAAAGTCTCTGAGGTTTTAGATATCCCTTCTGAGGAGCTTAAAGCTGCTATTCTAAAAGATCAGGAAGAAACACTTAATAACTATCTCTACAACATTAAGCCTTCTAAGAAAGAAAAAGAAGCTCAGGCGACTGCCTCAATAATGCCTCAGTACTCTGCCACTGGGACCGACGGCATCTAATTATCTTATTCAGCATTGAAAATAAAAAAGGCCTCTTTTTAGAGGCCTTTTAATTTTAGGTAATCTTCAATTGACCCTTCGGATTCTTCATCATCTTCCTTATACTGCTCAAAGGCTTCCTTCTGGGATTCAGTAAAGTGAGGATCTTCAATCTCATCTGCAGCAATTTCAATATTTGCAGCTTCGTTTGGATCCAATCCGCGATTATGGGAATAGGTTAAATCGAGGCGATAGCGCTCTGTTTTGCGCTTTTCAAGAGCTTCTCGCTGCCAAGGCTCAAGTCCAGCCTCAAATCTGCGCAAATGCTCGATGCTGTCGAAAAAATTCTTCTCTAGTCGATAGAGTTGACGCTCATCTACACGATTAAAGTATTCATAGTATTTTCTGCGGGTGATTAAATGCTGCTCAAGAAGATTATCATATTTGATGAGGACTTGATTCGTCGTTAAAACACGTCCGCTACCTCGACGATATCTATTGCTTGATTGATGTTGTACATTGCGATTTTCTTGGCCACTTCTTGGCTGCTGGCCTTGACCGCCTTGACCGCCACGATTTCCACGGTAGCGACGACGACGATTGCCCCCACCACCTTGACCGCCTTGATTTGAACTATTTTGTGACCCTTGCATGGCCTTACCTCATTGATTAACTTTTTTAGTCTTAATACTATGCTTCACAGAAATAATTTGTCTAGGCAATGTGAATAAAAGGTGAGAATCACCCAGGTTTCCTCTATAATATGATCATAATTTAACTCACTTATGTGGAGGTTTTTGTGGCCAAGAGAAGAGTAAAAGTTGCAGTTACAGGCGCAGCTGGACAAATTGGATATGCACTACTTTTTAGAATCGCTTCTGGGCAAATGCTAGGAATGGAAACTGAAATAGAGCTTCAGCTTCTTGAGCTTGAGGCAGCCCTTCCAGCACTTAAAGGTGTGGCAATGGAGCTTGAAGATTGTGCTTTCCCACTTTTAAAGAATATTGTTCTAACTTCAGATCTAAATACTGCTTTCAAAGATGCTAATTGGGTTGTTTGCGTAGGCTCAGTTCCTCGTAAGGAAGGCATGGAGCGCTCTGACCTTCTTAAAATCAATGGTGGTATTTTTACTGCTCAGGCAAAAGCTGTTGAGAAAAGTGCCGCTTCTGATGTGAAAATTTTTGTTGTTGGTAATCCATGTAATACAAATGCTCTGATTGCTATGAATAATGCAAAAGGGATTCCTGCTGATCGCTTCTTCGCCATGACTGCTTTGGATGAAAATCGTGCTAAGGCTCAGCTTGCCATTAAGGCAGGGACAGACGTGACGGCAGTAAAAAATCTAACAATTTGGGGTAACCATTCTGCAACTCAATACCCTGATTTCTTTAACGCTACAATTAATGGCAAAGCAGTGACTGATGTTATTACTGACCATGAATGGTTGAAAGGTGATTTCATTAAGACCGTTCAACAACGTGGGGCTGCTATTATTAAGGCTCGAGGTCTTTCTTCAGCTGCCTCAGCGGCAAACGCGGCAATTGATGGTATTCGCAACCTCGCTACTGAAACTGCCGCAAATGAGACTTTCTCAATGTGTTTAGCCTCTAATGGCGAATACGGAGTTGATAAGGGACTTATTTTTTCTTATCCATGCCGCGTAGAGGGTGGAAAAGTGAAAGTTGTTGAAGGAATTAAGCACAACGATTTTGGTGCGGAAAAGTTCAAATTAACACTCGAAGAACTTCGTGGGGAAAGAGATGCTGTCAAATCTCTCGGTTTAATCTAATTTCAAGACCTTCTAGGGCCCAAAGTTCGACGCTTTGGGCCCTTTTTTTATTGTCAGAATAATTCCCTTTCCTTATAAACAAGCTTCAAATTTTTTTCACTCTTTAGAGATGAGGTTTTTGCTATGAAGAACATGCAGGAAACGATTAAACTTTCTGGTTTTAATAATCTGACTAAAATTTTGTCGTTTAACTTTTATGATTTTTGTATCGCTATGAATGAGAAGCAAAAACAGGATTATATTAGCTATATTCATACAAAGTACTGTGCTGAGAATATTTCAAAAATTGCTCGTAAAGTTTGTGAGATTATTGAGGCGAATATCCTTTCAGAGACGGTTCAAGATTATGAACCTGTAGGCGCATCTACTATGACTCTCATGTCTGACATTAAAGGTGGGGGGAATTGGGAAGTAGGTGCTCAAGGCCAAGCCGCAGTAAAAATGCACTTAGATAAATCTCATATTACTACTCACACCTATCCTGATGCTTCAGACCCTGAAGGGATTTGTACATTTCGATTGGATTTAGACGTGGCGACTTGTGGAGAAATTATTCCATTAAAAGCACTAAACTACATGTTTGAAGTTTTTGAATGCGACGTTGTTTACATCGATTACGTTGTTCGAGGTTATACACGCCTTGAAAATGGTAAAAAGATTTACAACGATCATTATTTTAACTCAATCCAAGATTATATTTCTCAAGAAACTCTTGAGAAATATCAGTATCGTCAGGATATTAACATGGCCCATGATAATATTTGGCAGACAAAGCTCATGATTAAATCGATGGGGCCTGAAAACTATTTGTTGGATCCAAGTGATAAAAATCACCCTGAAATCGATCATAAGATGCAGCTTTTAAAACAGGAAATGAGAGAAGTTTTTCACTTGAATTAATTTTCTCTTTCGGCAACGAGCCCAATATTTCTTGGAGAAATGGATTCGTCAAAAAATTCCATGAGCTCCACTTTGTATCCTTGCTCTTCAAGAAAGATGGCCCGATCAAGAAGAAGATAGAGCTCCAGCAGTCTGCCCATTGCATTCCTAATGAGCCCTGCTGCCAGCATCTTTTGAATTAATTCCTGCCGCTCAACGTTTACAAAATAAGCATCGAGCTCCTCTTTTGAGTGCCGAGGAATCACCTTTATTCGCTCAAACTGCTCCAAAGCATAAACGCCAAAAGATTCATCATAAACTTTGTGAGCAGTATTTCCTAAACTTGTACAATTTGGCAGGTCGTATTCGTCGGTTAAAAGAAAGTGCATCATGTAACGATAAAGTTTCACCTTTATTTTAAAATCAAAATCCTTTTCATCCATTTTTTTATGAGCTCTTGAAGCAAGAGTGAGGCAAAAAGGGGATTGATCAACCGGAAAAGGAAGAGATTTTGCAAAGGAAGAAAGATTTTGAGTGGATTCTCGTTTAGATAATTTATGATAACAGCAACCAAAATTAATGAGAGTATTCACTCCAAGTGATGCTGTCGCAGTTATCTGATCGTTGGCAAGTGGTCCACAAGTGTGAAGGCCAATAGTAACCATCTTAGGTTTAAGAATATTTTTAAAAGCTTCCTCATCCGAATGAACTTTTATTTTATGATATTGAACTTTGTTATCAGGATTTTTTGCATTTTTCTCATGTCTTCTTTTACCAGTCTCCTGAAGTTCACCATCCATATCAAGGCTTATGACTTTGAGATCATAGTGATTGACCATGGCCTGGGCCAGCAGCCCAATACCACCACCAATATCAACAACAGCCTCAGCGCTTTTGTGTCTGTAGATTTGGTTAATAAATGGGGCCAATTTCCTGATCTCATGCTGCTTTTTTGGAATAACATAAAGAAAGCTAAAGGGAGTTTCTGGCATTGGAGGAAGCTCAGGGATTTTTTGCAGTGTAGAGAGTTCCTCAATCCGCACATAGAAATCCAGTAGTTCTGGGTTTTGAATAATTCCTTGGAATTCTTTTTTCTCAAGCCTGATGAGAAGATCCTTATCCTTGACTAAGATAATCTCCTCAATCCAGTCTGAGGGATAATCTTGGATAGGATTTGGATACATAAGCATGATTTCGTTTTGCCACATTCTTTGATATGGTTGAAGGAAATCAGCAATGTCTTTGAGTCGTTTCTTAAAGTTCATCTTATAGGGGTATAGCATAGCTTATGAATAAGATAAATAAAGTCGCTATTTTTGGAATGGGTAAATCTGGTAAAGCCGCTGTGGAATTGGCAAAAAAATTGAACCAGGATCTTTATGCCGTTAATAAGGGGCCAGTAGACTCTTGGTACTTTGCTGAAAAACTTGAAAATATATTAGAGTCTTGCTCTTGCTATTCTGAGGATGATTTTGCTCAGCATTTCCATAAGATGGATGAAATTGTTATTTCACCGGGTATTCCCACTACGCATCCGGCCCTTAAAAATGCAGTAGAGAGGGGAGTCAAAATCCTTTCAGAGATTGAATATGCTTACCAACAGACAAAAGATATTCCAGTCATTGCGATTACTGGAACCAATGGGAAAACGACAACAACAACAATGATAGCCGAAGCTTTAAAAAAAGCAGGAAAGAAAGTTTTCTGTGGGGGGAATATTGGTATTCCATATTGTGATCTGGCCCTCTCAGGTGAAAAAGTGGATTATGCGGTTATTGAAGTTTCAAGTTTTCAACTTGAAACAATTCACGAGTTCCATCCTGAAATTGGTCTTATCCTTAATGTTTTTCCAAATCACTCAGAACGTTATGATGATGTTCATGATTATGCTAAAGCCAAATTTAGACTACTCAAGAATATGACGAAGGATGATCATCTTATTCTTGGACTTGAAAATCCTTATCTTGATGACATTAAAAATCACCCAGCACATAGGGATTATTTTCAAAAAGGGGATCTTCCTAAATCTTTTAAAGAGAAGTTTCATTTTGCTCAGGCAAAGGTTGTGGGAGAGCATAATGAAGCTAATTTTTATGCCACTTATAAAGTTCTTGAATTGCTTAAGATCCCTGGTCTGGATCAGCTATTTCAGGAATTTATTAATGAGTTTCCAGGAGTTGCTCATCGTTTGGAATATGTTCTCCAATACAACGGGCTTCATGTTTATAATGACGCTAAAAGTACAAATACTTTGGCCACCACGACGGCGATTAAGGCCTTCAACGATTCAAAGGAACCTTTGTATTTAATCCTGGGGGGAAAGCTTCGTAATGAGGCAGATAAGGTGCTTCCAGACCTCATTGCTTTAAAGGACAGGATTGCGCGTATCTTTACCATTGGGGATGTCACCAAACGCTTGGCCAGTGAGCTTGGGGCAGATTTTAATGTCACAGAAGCTCAAGATTTAAAGACTGTTTTTAAAATTGTGAAGAGTGAGGGACTTAAAGGGAATCTGGTTTTTTCACCAGCGTTTCCATCATTTGATCAGTTTAAAAATTACGTAGATAGAGGAGAAAAATTTAAGCAGTGGGCGAGAGAAGAGCTCGTGTAAAAAATTAATGCTTATTCAGATGATCAAAATAGCTTTTATCAATCGATGCAGGTGAGCGTTCATTCGAAACAATATGACCTTCGGGACGCTTAGAAGCCGTTGCTGATTCAATAGAGATTTTGGCAATAAAGAAAATCATCAAAAGCATCACAATAGAACTAAGTTTTACGCCCATAAATTAAATCCTAAGTATTTCAATCAAACTTATTGTACTTGAGGACCCTATCGGCATACAAAATCAAAACTTTAGCAGTTTTCTAGTGCATTTATTTATTGGCAGTTTCCAGATTGTTCAGGTGGGAGCAGAGGAGCAAAACATCCTCTTTATCTTGATAAAGACCAAAGCCAAAACGTAGGCGAGGCCCACGTCGATCGATTAAGATTTTGTTTTCCTTAAGAATTTCCTGAAAGTCTTGGGCCTCATTTATTGACTGAGCTTCGAAGGTTAGAAAGTGTCCATGCCAAGTGAGCTCAGATTCAAATAGGGGGGCAAGCCTCCAAGATTTTACAAAGTCAGGAGCAAGGTTTTGAATAAAGACTTTTTGAAGATCAACAACGTATTTATGTATCTCTGATAGCGAAATTCCGAGAGAAGAAAAAAGATCCCAGGCGGCGTTGAAGCGATAAAATCCAGATGGATCTTGAGTGGCCCCCATAAAGGCCATCGCATTTTGTGAATAGCCAACTTGAGTTCCTGGCTCTTTTGTTAATTCTCCGTATTCTGCAAACCATCCAGTGTAGGCCGGGCGCCAATTTCCTTTGGGAACGACCATGAAGCCAATACCCTCGCCACCTTGACCATACTTATATCCACCACCAAGATAGAAAATCCGTCCTTCAAGAGATGAAAGATCACAAGGGAGTGCGGCAAAGCCATGGTATCCATCAAGAACAAAAAGTGTTTGAGCGGGTGTCGTCTTCACAAGTGCTTTAATCACCTCATCAGTGAGGGCCTTGCCAGAGTCAAAAAAGACCTGACTCATAAAAACAAGATCGTAATTCTTTTTAAGCTCATCTTCTAGTATTTGAGTAGATGATGAAACATCCACTTGAGTTATTTGAACTCCCGGAATTTCCATCAGTCTTAAAAATTGGCGCCTCCATGAGTGAAATTCGCTCGTGGTGGTGAGAATCTTAAGCTCGCTTCTACCGACAAAGAGTGAAAGAAGACGAGAGGAGAGTTCGTGGCTATTTGGGGCCAGGACAATCTGTTCAGGGTGTTTAAGATTTAAGAGTGTTGCAATATGCTTTTGAGTTTTGGGAATCACTTCACTGAAAATTTTATTCCACTTTTCATCACTAAATTTGGCGCAATCATCCCAATAGGCAAGCTGGGCGTCTCTCGTTACATCTGGCCAGAAATGATGTGAATGGGCCGCAAAGTGCAGCAGACCTTTGTGTCCTTCTAAGAAACGAGAATAGAACTGCTTAGGATTGGAAAGAGTCATATACTATATCCAATTGGTCTTTCACGTAATCTGGTAATTTTGGCGTCATCGTTCTTGGAATTAAAAAAGTCGCTAGGTTAAATAAATCCAAGAAGGCCCTGTTACGTTCAGTTGTTGATTTTAAATATTCATGTCCAGATGATCCACCTGTCCCAATCTTAGTACCAAGTATTCGTTGGACCATGATCGCATGCCGGTAGCGCCAAGTTGTAAATTTTTCGTCTATTTCTACTAATGAATTTAAAATTTGAAATGGCATTTGAAGAGCAGGGTAATCTCGGTAAAGATGAATAAAGATAGCAGAGAGAATTGCTTTTTGAGAGAGCTTGGCCTTGCCTGCTGCCACTAGCTCTTGGTATTTGTGTCCATCTAGAAGTACAGAAAAGGAATCGCGTGTTAATTCAAGATTTTTTAGTTCCATCTGACGTAACTTTTCACTCAGCCCTGGATTGGCAGAAATAATTTCCTGATCATGATCAAGCATTTTATCAACGGCCAGAGAGTATTCTCCCCAGAAGTCAAAACCTTCAAAGTCAAAAAAAGGCATACGACTTAGCCAGGCTTCCAAAAGTTCAAGGATGCTTTCTTTCTTTTCTGCCTCCTCCAAGCGTGCACGATCCTCAGGGTTCAGGCGAGAATTGAAAAATTGTTTTTCAATCTCCATTCTGTGCTGAGGTTTAATTCCGAGAGTGGCTTCCACTAGGCGAAATTGAAGACTTTGAAAACCAGAGGCAGGAACCAAATAATCTCTGAACTCCATGAAATCAACAGAGGTCATCGTCTCCATTATTTGTATTTGTTCGACGAGGATTTTTTGAATTGTAATTATTCGCTCTAATCTTGAGTGAATAACCGAAAGATCAGTTGAGGGAACAAATGGCTTAAGCATTATTTCGCGGACTGATCCAAGCTCATGCAGGATTTGCTTAAACCAAAGTTCATATGTTTGATGGATGATGATAAAAAGTGTTTCATCATGGGCCGGCTTGCCATATTTGGCACTTTCAGGAGCCTGAGCGTCAAGGATTTTAGGGAGTTGCAAGTAGTCGCCATAATAGACAGGGTGCTGAATTTTCATAAAAGCCTTCCCAAGTATGGGTGAGGAGAGTATTTTTATAGGACGGAGATATTGTATGAAAAAGTCTATCAGTCTATCAAATCAAACTATCAAATCTAATATCCAAAAGATCAAAAAACTAGTCGCCGATAAAAATCTCGACGCTATGTATATTTCTAGTTTTGATCCCTTTCTTAATGAATATGTGCCTTTAGAGGATAACCACCGTTATTACCTGACTGGGTTTACGGGATCCATGGCAGAGGTTTTGGTTCTTGCAAACGGCAAAGTTAGACTTTATGTCGACGGACGCTATCATGAACAGGCCGACTTAGAGGTCAATCACGAAGAAATTTTTGTTGTAAAATCTGGCGGTGACGGTTCGACTACAAGTGATCTTGTTAAGGATCTTTCAAAGCATAATATTAATCGCCTGGGATACGAAGCAGATCGAACGTCGCTAGGTTACTTAAAGCGGTTAGCAACTGCAGTGCATGAAACCATTTCAATTGCTCCGGGTGAATTAGCAAAAGTCATAGATTTTGAAAAACTCCCAGAACCAAAAGAAGTTAAACTAATTCCTCGAGAATTTCGAGGGCGAGATACACTTGAGAAAACAAGGGCCATTTTTAAAGAAGACAATGAGGCAATGTACCTCACGGCATTGGATTCAATTGCGTGGGTGACAAATTGCAGGGGATATCACCTCCCATTTCTAAGTAGCTTCTATGCACGAGCTCTGGTGACAAAAGAAAAAGTTTTTGTTTTTGTCTCACCTGAAACTCCAGTCTCTGCTTTGGCCAAGAAAGAATATGGAGTTGAATTTATCAACCTCCCTTTTCACGATATTAGTAAAGAGATAGAAAAAATTCACAACACACTTCACCTTAAGAGTGTCTGGTTTGATCCAGGCATGATTAATGCTGCTGATTTTGGAATGCTAGTAAAAATATTTGGAACTGAAAAATTAACAGAAAAGGCCGGTGGCTTTTATGATTGGCAATCTATTAAGGAGCCAGTTGAAATTCAGCAAATGCAGGCGTCTTTTAAGCGTGCTGATAAAGCGATTTATAATACGATTAAATGGGTAAAAGATTCTGTTAAGGCCGGAAAGAAAATTACTGAGCTTGATCTCTATTATGAGACGTCAAAAAAATATAATGAGCAGGGATCTAAGGATCAGAGCTTCAACACGATTGCTGGAGTTGGGCCCAACGGTTCAATTATTCACTATGGTAATCCTTCCGATGAAGTGGTGATTAAAATTGATGATATGATTCTCCTTGATTCTGGTGGTTATTTTGATGGTGGGTTTGCAACTGATACCACTCGAACATTTTTTGCTGGTTCTTCTGAGGATCGGCCTCATCCAAAAAAAGTCGAAATGTATACTCTTGTTTTAAAGGGATTACTTGCCTGTCAAAGTGCTATTTTCCCAGAGGGAACGAAGGGGATTGTTCTAGATGGTCTTGCCAGAAATCCAATGAGAAAAAAAGGTTATGATTATGCTCACGGAACAGGACATGGAGTTGGTATTCATGTTCATGAGCCGGGAGTAAGGCTTTCTTCTATATCAAATCTTCCTATGAAGGCAGGGCAGGCCGTTTCAATTGAGCCAGGAATTTATATTCCAGGTTTTGGTGGTGTTAGGTTAGAGAATATTGTTTATGTAGAGAAGCATCCAGAATATGAGGGGATGTTACACTTTAAATCTTTTGTTTATGTTGGTTTTGATCCAGCACTAATTGATATGAAACTTCTTAGCGAAGAAGAAAAATCTATCCTTGAAGAATACGAAGCAGAGTGCTTACGTCGAGGAACGAGTCTTAGAACGAAGTAATTTAATTAGTTCTGATATGAGTATCACAATAGTGAGCGTGATACTCATTTGCCAGAAAAGCGATTTTCCCGAGGCTCCAGGAGGTTTAGTACTAATGGTACCACAACCTCCAAGCAGACCCATACCATCTAGCTTCATTGGGTAGAGGTAACTTACTCCTCGCATATCATCTTCACCTAGAGTTTTTCTCTGTTTTACGGTTCGATAGTACATCAAGGCCGCTGTATCATCAGTGTGTCCAAGACCTATGGCATGGCCAACTTCGTGGGCAATGACGCCAATTTTATCTGATTTACTAAGACCAGCGAATACAACAGAGGAATCATTGATGAGAATAACAGCTCCAGTTATATCTCTGCCTGAAAATTTATTGGGAATTGTGACTGCCAAAACATTTGATCCGTTAAAATTGTCAGGATTATTGTTACAGGCGATAACAATCCCATCCACTGGGGGAATAACAGTTGCTGCTGCATCAACTATACAATCGTTATCTGTGGGGGCGCATAGACGTCCAGTATTGATGTTATCAATTGCATCGGTGTACCCGCCATTTGATAGGCGAATATTTGACGTTGGAACTCTATTCCAGAAATTATCATTGGCAGGGGTAATGAGATCATTTAGGTCATAAATATTTAACTGTGCTGTTGAGCAAGTTGTATTACCCGCGATGTAGACTTTTATTTCATTATTTTTAAAAGAAGCACCAAAGTTATTATTCAGTGTATAGGCAAATAATGGGGAGCTAATGATGAGTAGTAAGAAGAAGATTTTCATTATTACTTGTCCCAGAAATAAGTTAAAAATATTGTATAGGAATATTGGCGCTGCTCTTTTTTAAATATTGAGTAAGTATAAGTTTGAAGTCGGATTGAGTACTGATCCAAGAGGGTTTCAATTCCGAGATCTAAAGTATTATTTAAGCTTGAGCGGTTCTCATTTGGGTAATAAAAAGTTGATGTGGAATTTCCATTATTTTGGGTTGATTTTCCTGCACGGCCTTGTTGGTTTTGCCACATAATTCCAGTTCCCAGTCTCAGTCGCAACCAGCCATACACATCATACCCAAGATCTCCCCTCAGCATGAAGGTATTGATTATAATATGAGAGTCTTCCGCGGTTTGAGGAAGTACCCAGTTAAACTCTGGTAAAAAATGGAAATTATTTTTCCAAGGGATGCCTAGCCCAATACCGATGGTTGGGGCCAGATCAAATTTACGCAGTCCGCCTGAATCATCATTTTGGACAGCATTATAATATTCAGTGTGAGTTCCCAAATTAAAGTAGATTTCTTTTATGGATGACTGGGGATCGTCCGCAAAGGCCGGTAATGCGCTAATGGCCACCAAAATAAAAATTAAATGTCTTTTCATGCCTAAACACGCTACCAAATTTCCTAGCGTCTCGCTATCATAGACGTAGTTATTTTTCTTGGGAGAGCTAGATGTTTGAAAGTTTTAAGGTTCCAAAAGACCTCATCCCTTCAGATCCACGATTTGGAGTTGGCCCCTCATTAATTCCGATTGAAGCTGTTCAAAAACTTGCCCAAACTGGACATGAATTGTTAGGAACGAGTCACCGAAAGGAAGCCGTTCGAAATGTTGTTAAAGAAATGCAAGAAGGGCTTAAGACTTATTTTAAACTGCCCTCCGATTATGAAGTTGTGATTGGAAATGGTGGTGCAACTATTCTATGGGACATGATTGGACTTGGATTGGTTGAAAAAAGTCCCCTTCATTTTGTTTGTGGTGAATTTTCAGATAAGTGGTTTAGGGCCAATCAAAATATTCCATGGTTAAAACCTGAAGTTCGAAAAGTTGAATTTGGAAAAGGTATTGATCCGGTTGCAGTTGCTGGTCATGATTTTCTTGCCTGCACCCTGAATGAAACTTCTACCGGTGTCATGCTCTCCGAGCTTCCACAAGTTGGATCTGATACAATTCTTGCTATTGATGCAACTTCCGGAGCTGGCCAGATACCAATCGATTTCAAAAAATCAGATTTATATTATTTTTCTCCCCAAAAGGTATTTGCTTCTGAGGGGGGATTTTATATTTCGATTATGTCTCCTAAGGCTATTGAGAGGGCGCAGAAAATAGCGAGAGATACTTCACGCTTCATTCCTGAATCTTTTAAGTGGGCCCATGCGATAGAGAATTCAAGACAAAATCAAACCTACAATACACCGGCCATATCGACCATTTTCTTTTTGAATGAGCAGGTAAAACTCATGAATAAGATTGGAGAAGAGGGGGTTGTAAAAGAAGCAAAACGCAAAGCTGAGTTGATTTATGGTTGGGCCAAAGAGAAGTCTTATCTAAATCCATTCATTGAAGAAGAAAAATATCGCTCACTTGCCGTTGCAACGATTGATTTGGATCCAAAGTTCAAGGCAGATGATCTCGCCAATGCTCTCCGCTTACAAAAAGTCGTTTATGATATTGATGCCTATAGAAAATTAGGTCGTAATCAGTTCCGCATTTCCATGTTTCATAATGTGAGTTACGAGAACCTTGAAAAGCTTACTAAGATCATTAGTTTAGCTGTAGAAAGCATTTAAGCTCCCGTAATTAAATAGGAATAGCAGAGACTGACTCAAGTTGTCGGTCTCTGCTGCCGATAAGCCTTCATGCATAAAACCATTTGGTTTGTGATCATGATGGCCAATCTTGTCTTGTCCTCCTGTGGGACAAAGAGTTCACCTGTAAAAATGGGTGTTACAACGCGTTCTGAGTTAGTTGCTATCAAGGGCGAACCTTTAAGGGTTGATTCTATACCCATAAAAGATGGAGAACTTTTAGTCTTCTCTGATGAAGAAAAATTTCAATTAAGTGGTGACATTGTTATTCATAGTTTTAGAAATCCCAAAGGTGATGAATCGCTTTTAATATTTTGGAAGCATAAATTTAAAGATTGTTTAACTACAGTAAAAAAAATTACCCCATTAGCGAGATCCCATACTTCTCCAGAGATAGAATATGCCTGTCCCGATCAAGGCCTGTCTGTCATTTATCCTGAAGGCTCTGATTCAATAAGTAGGATTTTAGAATATGAAAAGAAGTAGTCTCTACTTCATTTTTTTTATTGTTCTTTGTTTCTCCTGTTCGCGAGGAAAAGATCAATTTAGTTTATTCAGTGTTTTAGAGAAAAAAACAGTAGAGAAAGGTAAAGTCACTCAAAGGACTATTGCTAACATCTCAGGACAAAATTGCCTTACAGATGTTTTTACGGTGAATACCCTAAAGGCAGAGATTAAAGAAGAAGAAAAGAAATTTTCCTCCGGTCAGAAAGTAAAAGGGAATTGGAAGCATATTGATTTGAGTAAAATTTCAATTCCGCAGGCAAATTTCTTAAATACGTTTGGTGATAAAATAGGTGATTTAAATGATCCAAATGCTTTTGATTATTCCACATGCTCTGATGTGCCCTGTGTAATTAATCAGATTTATCAAAAAGAAAATGGAGTCGCAGGTTACGTTAATTATCTATGGTATCTCAAAATGGGTAATCTTCTTGGTGCAAGCAACAATGTCTACGGCTCAAAGTCTCAGACAAGGCCAGGAATCTATAACGGGAAAGAATTTGAAGTCGCCTCTTATCTTTTTTCAGATGATGAACTCTATGGGTTTTGGCGACTTTTGAAAATGATGAGGGAGCCTCATACTTCACTTAGTAAGTTTATTGCTATTTACCGTGTTCCCCGTGGTGAAAGTTTCGATTTTGAAGTCGAAGAAAGGTCCAAAGGAATAGCCTCATTTGGTGAGACGTGTGGAATGGCCTACAGCTTTGGGTATGTCGTCCTTCAGGATTTGTGTTTAACAATTGATCCTTCAACAGATCGTGGAAGTTTTTATGAGTCTGTTCTTCATGAGTTTACACATCAAGTGGATTACGATCAGGGAAGAAAGATAAGAAAGCCTTATCGATCGTCTGAACAAGATTACTTGGATGTCTCTAAGTTTTACTTAAAAGAATTTAAGGATGAGGTTGGTAAAACTATTCGTCAATGGGAGCATAAAGAAGGGATTAAGCTTGTGTCCTCTTATGCTGGAACTTCACCTGCTGAAAACTTTGCAGAGACGATTGCGTTTTTTAGAACTGATGGTAACCAAACAAAGCAAAGTATTACTTCTAATCATTGGAAATTTGTTTCTGAAAATTACTTCGGACAAAAAAGTTTTGAAGATGAAGCTTTAATGAGAGATTGGATTTTGGACAATGAGGGAAGTCTTTCTCAAAAAGTCCTGCTTTCAGTTGAGAAATGTACGAAGAATCCTTCAAGTCGCGCCTCTTCATATTTTAAGGCGAGCGAGATTGTTTATCCTGTTTCTAGCGCTTTACTAAATTGCCTTGGCGCCAATGCAGAGGAAATATCTGAAGAGCTGATTTCAAAAATAAAAGTAACAAGTCCAGATGGATGTAAATCTTTAAATCTGCCCCAGGCCAAGGAAAAGTGGAAAAAACTAATAGCTCCTGAGATTTCAAGACTCATGGTTCGCTATCTTAAGGAATTTGATTCAGATAAGTCATATTTTGCAAAAGTTCAAAAATTTGTAGAGAAATTGTCTGACAGGAAATTGGCCTCAGACGCTTATCTTGCCTGTGGTGATCTCCAGATAGAGGCAAGTTGCTATGAAGAGAATGTCATAAAACAAGCACTCATTGAATTGGCTCCTCTGAATCTTGAGGAGACTCATGCCCAAGACCTGGCGGCACTTTATCTCAGCAGTCACCCTTTTGATGAGACCAAGCAATACATGAATGATTATTATCGCTCTTTTGTTTCATCAAAACGGACACTCATAGATGATAAAGCATTAAGTCTTTGGCAGTCCTGCCATCAAGGGGCATTGTCCGATGAAGCCCCACCTTCGGGTAAGTTTTTCACTCTCGGTGAGGGATATCTCATCAGTTCTATTTATAATTGCCTCAATCTTTCCTTTGTTGAATTAGCAAATTCTTTAGTTCACCTCATTACTAGTTCCGAAATTAAAAACCTACATCCGAAAGAAGAGTTAATTGTTTTTGATATGGTTTCAAGTCATCTTCAGAAAAGCCTGTTTGATCTTTATAGTCATAATCGTGAGGAGGAAAAACAATCTAGCGATACTTTTGTCTCTGTAGATAATGGAAAATTAAGATCAGAGCTCATTCGAGATTTTAGTTGGGTGAGTGATATCCTGAAGCCAAGTATCATTCAAAATGATTGTCAGAATCAGGCACTTAAACTTATTTCGTTTCAAGTGCGATATGATCTTAAGCGCAATCTTTTTGATAATTATATTCGAGCGATGTGTTTAAATATTTCTGAGACTCGTGAGTTTATCCAATGGTTGGATCAGTCTAAAGTTGGTTTTTCGGAAAAATCTGAAAAGAGTGCTGAAGCCAGATTGCTCACTCTGGCGTCCGAGCGAGCAGCACAGTGCCTTGTTCAGTTTCCTGTAGATACCAATCTCAATAGGACGAAATTTAAAACCCAAAGGGAAGCTTGCTTGCTGGAGACTTGGCCCACTATGGAAGAATCCGTGATGAAAGAACTTCTCGCTGATCCGTTGGTCATCAAGTTAAACATCGATCTGAAAAATATTAGAGCAAGTCTCATCTCAAATCGACGAAGGCTTCAGCTTAAAGTGATTAAGGAAAAATTTTAGTCTCTCTTATAACCATCCAGAAATTGTTTTTTAAATTCTAGATATCTGTCCTCAAGGATGGCCTCTCTCGCCCTAGAAGCAAGAGATTTGTAGAATGAAATATTGTGGGCCGTAGCAAGGATTTGACCCAAGATTTCGTTAGAATCAAATAGATGCTTAATATAAGCACGAGTGAAATTCGTGTTCACATAGTCTTTTAAGTTCGGTTCTATAGGGAAGAAGTCACGGCGATAATTTTTGTGCTCGATTCGGATCTTTCCACGATTTGTGAATAGAGTTCCGCCGCGGGCAAATTT
>CANHJD010000002.1 GCA_947461145.1 Bacteriovoracaceae bacterium | reverse complement strand
TCTAGTTCCTGAATATTTTGAAGACCTGCTTCCTCTAAAAGAGGTCTATCACCTAAAGGTACAAGGAAAAGAGGATGAAATTTTGCATCTAATATTTTTAGGGACTCAAGATCAAGATGGTCATAATGATTATGAGAAATAGCGACAACATCAATCGCTGGTAATTCATCAATCCTGATACCAGGCTCCCTCACTCGCGCCGGTCCCATAAAACTAAAAGGCCCTGCGCGATTAGAAAACATGGGATCTGTCAGAATAGTTAAATCCTTTAATTGAATCAAAAATGTGGCATGATTAACAAAAGTGATAATGGCACGTTGAGAAGGTTCAATCTTCGGGAGTGTGTAATTCTTATTTGCTATGTGATCAGGCCAAATCGAAGCCGAACCATTCATTTTCCATTTCAGCACTTCCCAAAAACTCAGTAATTGGTTCTGACCAGGATTATAAAAAATCTTACCATTATAATGATCAGACACTGGAAAAGCTTTTGCCCTGACCGCAAAACTTATAAGGATCAGAGCAAAAATAAGTAACCACGTTTTCACTATTCAAGTACCATTTCTTGCCCATTCCAACTCATTTTCAGATCTCCTTCGTGAAGGTTGCCCCCAAGGATTCTTTTTGAGAGTGGTCTTGTTACCAATTTCTGAAAAACTCCATTCAGTGGTCTTGCTCCGTACTGGTAGTCAAAACCCTGCTCTTCAAGAGTTTCATAGGCCTTTGAATCAAGCTGTAGTTGAACTTTTTTAGTCTTTAATCTGTCATTCAGAAGTTTCACTTGTTTATCAATTAACTGTTTCATCACAGATTTATCAAGTGCATGAAAGTTTAATATAGCATCCATTCTTCCCAGAACTTCAGGCTTAAAATCTTCTTTCGGATTTTTCGAATTTGAAGTCATCATGATGATGGTATTTTTAAAATTAACAACTCTGCCTTTATTATCAGTGAGTCGTCCGTCATCGAGGATCTGAAGAAGAATGTCAGCAAAATCAGGATGCGCTTTTTCTATTTCATCAAATAAAACTACGCTATAAGGTTTTCTCCTGATCGCCTCAGTAAGAACTCCTCCTTCCTCGTACCCAACGTAGCCTGCTGGTGCTCCAATAAGTTTTGCGACGGAATGTTTTTCAGAAAATTCAGATAAATCAAAACGGACAATGTTTTCTTCATTTTCAAAAAGATACTGAGTTAAGGCCTTTGCCGTTTCTGTTTTCCCTACCCCTGTTGGCCCTAAAAGAAGAAATGATCCAAGAGGTCTCGATTCATCCGAAAGACCTGCGTAACTGGCGATAAGAGTCTCAGCAATCTCATGCAAAGCCTCTTTCTGACCAAAAACCCGTCTTCCAAGGAAATCTTCAAGATTCAAGATAGAATCCTGTTTAGATTTTAAAATCTTCTCTACTGGAATCCCTGTCTGACGCGAGATAATATCGGCTATATGCTTTTTACCAAGTATCCAATCATGTTGAAATGATCCCAGCTCTTTCTGAGTCTCAGGAATAAGCATATACTTAATTTTGGATGCTTCTTCATAGTTCTGATTTCTTTCTGCTGTCTCAAGTTCAAACTGCAACCTATCAATTCGGTTTTTGATCTCTGAAACTTTTTTCAAAGAACCTATTTCTTTTTCCCAGTTTGATTTGCCCTCTTTAAAAGATTTCTCTAAGACCTCAATTTCCTTCTGAAGATCTTTGTTGTCTTTTTCCATTTGAGCATAGATTTTTTTAGAACGAAGTTCGGCTTCTAGTTCAACCAATTTCGCCGGCATTGCTTCAGCAGAAAGCTTGAGGGCCGAAGAGGCTTCATCCAATAAATCAATCGCTTTATCTGGTAAATTCTTATCCGTAATGTACTGATCTGATAAAAAAACAGCATTATAAACGGCATCATCAGAAATCTTGATCCCATGATGGGCTTCCATCTTTGAGCGGACACCCATCAAAATTTCAACAGCATCCTCTTTACTTGGTTCATGAACAGGGACATTTCTAAAACGTCTCTCCAAAGCTGGGTCATTCAGGATATATTTTTGATATTCATCAAAAGTTGTTGCCCCAATACAATGAAGTTCACCGCGCGCCAAAGCAGGTTTTAAAAGGTTAGCGGCGTCCATGGCCCCCTCAGTTCTTCCCGCACCCACAAGTTGATGGAGCTCATCAATGAAAAGAACAACTTCTCCAGATTTTGACTTAACAAATTTTAAAAGATTTTGAATTCTTTCTTCAAAATCTCCACGATATTTTGTTCCTGCCATCAAAGAGCCCATTTCAAGCGAGTAAACAGTTTTATTTTTTAACACATCAGGAACATTGCCCTTAATGATTTGCTCAGCAAGACCCTCGACAATAGCTGTTTTACCAACTCCGGCCGGTCCCACTAAGACTGGGTTATTCTTTGCACGTCGTCCAAGTATTTCGATGACGGAGCGAATTTCTTTTGTTCTCCCAATCACTGGATCTAGTTTCCCTTTCTGGGCCTGCTCATTCAAATTTATTAAAAAAGAAGGCACTTCAACTTCTTCAGTTGGTTCTGAAAATTTCTGATAATCGACTTTTAACTGAGGAAAAATTTGAGGCAAATATTTCAAAAGATGTTTTTCACTCACTTCTGTTTTTCCCTGTTGGGCAGAATCACCAGAAGCAAGTGTTAACCACTCCTGAAGCTTTGAAGAGGTACGAAGATTATCAAGTGTTACTGAACCTGTAGTCTTGGGAAGTCGCTCAATTAATCCTTCGACTTCTTTTTGATTATCCTTCATCGCCTTAGATGAATAAGATGATTTGTTCAGAATTAAGCCTAGGAGCAAATGCTCCGGGCAAAGCTCTGTGTTCTTTTTCTTGAGAGCTTCTGATTGAGCAATATCAATGGCCCCTAAAACGATTTGATCAAACTTATTCATTTTAAACCTCTTTGGTTTGTTCTTACTCTTAAGATGGGCGGGGTATTAAAAGTGTCAAGGTTACAAGGGATGATTATTTAAAAATTTCACTCTCACTCGTACGCTATTTTCGATCATCTTTTCGTATTCTGCTTCGATTGAAACTCCGGCCAAAGCACTGCTTAAATTATTAAGAGATTCTTTACTAAGGCCTCGCTTCATAACTTGATAATGCTTAATCACATTATCCTCACAGACATCCCACTCAAAACTAAATTTAGTCTCTGGGAAGACTCGGATGATACGGGCCTTATGTTTGGTAAATGTTTGTCTGCTGAACGCCTGAACTGTTAAAGGCAAAAGGCGACGATCCCTCCTCGCCATTTGAGTAATCCTCTCAACTTCCTCTGAATGCCGCACATGAACAAATTGATGACACCAATCTGTTTGAGAATTCTTCAAACCACAGTCTAAAGAAGTGGAGCAAGGGAAAAGAATTTCAAATCCATCTTTAATAAGTTCTGATCGAATTTTAAGCATCTCAGGGAAGAACTCTTTAGTACCTGGCTCGATAAAAAGAATATGTTTGGGATTAAGTTGTCGTATATATTTAAGGGCAGCTTCTGCACCCATTTCATTTGCAGAGTGACCAAATAACAAAAAAAGATTCTCTTTGTTTTTTATATCAGATTCTAGGGTTTGCTTTAAATCTTCTCCAGGATATAGCCCTTTCCATAAAAGCCTCGCCTGCTCCTTCATCAATGGAGAGGATTCAATTTGTATAACATCCACAGGCCTTCCCACCCACTCTCTAAATGCAATTGAAAAAGTTCCAGGTCCGGCACCCAAATCAACAAAGGTTGAATTTTTTAATTCCTCAATCCACAATTCAGGCATCCACTTCAAAACGGCTTCAAACTTAGGCATGTTAGTAGTTAGGTAGAACGCCACATAAGCTGATGTGAGCCGGGGATCAGATAAATAGTCTGAAATCCTTTCTCTATTCTGAGTAAATTTAAAAGACAGCTCTTCAATCGCCTTAAGAAGTTCACTTTCACTATTAAATTTATGAAGAAGCAAGGGAGTTATTTTTGCAAATTGCATAACGGTCCTAAAAGGCGTCCATCAAGGACTGAATCGATTCGTTATCAAGATTCTTTTTTACAACTCCAAACCAGTATTCTTCCTTAATACCAGGAAGAGAGCCAATTTTTACGATTTGACCACTTTTCAAAAGCGCCTTCGCACTTTCATCTCCCAGAATCACTAACCCTTCACCTTTTATTGCTAACTCTTTTAAGAGTGCTGTATCTTGCGCCTCAACAGGAACATCAAACCCAAGACCATTTTGGAGCATAAACCTCTCAAAGTCGTGCCTTAGCTGGTTTTGAAATCCAGGTAAAACGAAAGATTTCTTCTCCAAAGACTTTGGAAAATTTCTTTTCAAAGTGTTGAACTTTTTTGCTCCCCACACAGAGACCGACTCTTTACCTAGTGATTGATAAAGTATTTCTTTTGTCTGATTGAGAGGTCTGAAGTTTCCAATAAAAAAATCAATTTTATGATTAACGAGGAGCTGAAAAAGTTCATCTCCTGTACCTTCTAAAATCTTTAGTTTTACCTTTTTAGATTTATTAATCAGTAATATAGCTTGGGCCAAAATAGCCTTGGGCACAGATTCTTGGGCACCAACAACAAATTCTCGTTTAGAAAGCTCACCCGCGTGACTGATATTTGCCAATAACTCTTCTTCAAGACTACGGATTGCTTTGGCATACTTCAAAACATACTCCCCTCTTTGGGTCAGAACTAATTTTTTTCCAATCCTATCGAAGAGTTTAATACCTAGCCAATCTTCAAAGCTTTTCAACTGAGCACTTAGAGCGGGCTGACCAACGAGGAGTTTCTTGGATGCAGCTGAAAGGGAGCCTTCATCTGCGATTGTCATAAAATATCTTAAATGGTGTAAATTCATAGAATTCATGGATTACCTCTTTAAGAAATAGTATCATGAAGACTACATCGATAAAAGCGAACAATTCATTAATTATTATCTATTTGATCAAACTACCGAGTTTCCCCATAATAGTCTTAAGCTTCAGGGAGTAGCCTTCTCCTCGTGGAGACTTCCGAAACGTCATTACGAGGTATTTCCTCCGGACGGAAGTTAAACTGGCAAGACTGAAACATATAACACAAGGGAGTTACTATGTTCTATCGTCTTGTTATGTTTATTATTATCACCTCAATGGTTTCATGTGCATTAAAACCGACTCAATCGATGCATCATTTTGAGTTGCCGTACGGTCACGAAAATTTCCGGAGGTAATTTTTTAAACTTTTAAAAGATGAATCTTATTTACATGTTTGATGTGAATCCATGACGGCCCTGTCTCGATCAACTTCGAGGCAGTGCTTTTTAAAACGAGAGACACTTTTTTTCATATCCACAATAAGCTCATCGCACTCCCATTCAGGAAGCATGACAACACTCTCGCCTACTTCACCAAAGAGAAGACCCTGAACGAAGCTCTGACAATCAACAACAATCTTTTCATCCATTGATGTATTTAAATCATATCGCTCATCATAGCCAGGCGACTTTTTCATCTTATGAACTTGGATTTCAACGGCCGATACTTCGAATAAAGAAAAGGCCAAAATTAATGCAATTACCGCTTTCATAGTCATCTCCAGGATGATTACTTGTCGGTTGATTGCTTATCCTAGAGGAAGTAATTATGAGAAAAGTTTAATAAGGGAAAGAATTGCCGATTTAAATAGAAAAGGCCCCTTTCGGGGCCCTTTAGTTAGCGAGATTTGATATCTTTATATTTATTCGAGGTATCACCCGTGAAAATTTGACGAGGGCGACAGATTTTAAATCCTGGTTGTTCCACCATTTCTTTCCATTGGGCCATCCAGCCTGGAAGGCGTCCCATAGCAAACATAACTGTGAACATATTAGTAGGAATTCCCAAAGCGCGATAAATAATTCCTGAGTAGAAATCTACGTTTGGATAGAGCTTTCTTGAGACGAAGTACTCATCTTTGAGAGCAACCTCTTCAAGACCTTTAGCAATATCAAGAAGTGGATCTTTTACACCTAGAGTTGCTAGAACTGAGTCACAAGCAACTTTGATGATCTTAGCTCGTGGATCAAAGTTCTTATAAACACGGTGACCAAATCCCATCAAACGAGAAGAAGAATTCTTATCTTTTACTTCTGCTAGAAATGATTGGTAATCCTTTCCAGAGTTCTTAATTTCTTCAAGCATCTCTAGAACAGCCTGGTTTGCACCTCCATGAAGGGGTCCCCAAAGAGCATCAATACCAGCAGAGATTGTGGCAAAAATATTTGCTTTAGATGAACCAACAAGTCTAACTGATGAAGTTGAACAGTTCTGCTCATGATCCACGTGAAGGATGAGAAGAATATCTAGGGCCTTCGCAACTTTTGGATCAACTTTATCAGAGCCAGTCATCATATGAATGAAGTCAGAACAGTAATCCATAGACTTGTTTGATTTTACAAATTCTTTTCCTTGAGAGTGGCGGAAAGCATAAGCACTCATCACTTTCAATTGACCCATTAGCTGGGCAATCACAGTATCTTTTTGAGCAGCATTTAAATCCTGCGCACAGAGATCATGGTAGTAAGCTGAAAGAGAAACCATATTAGATGAAAGGATCGCCATTGGATGAGCATCTTTTGGAAACGCCTTAATCATCGTCTTAATGCCCTCAGGAACATCATCAAATGAAGCAATACGCTCTTCAAAAGCCTTTAATTCAGCAGCAGTTGGAAGCTTCCCGTAAAAAACAAGATACGAAGATTCAAGAAAAGATGACTTTTCAGCAATTTCTTCAATTGAATATCCACGATATTTTAGAATTCCCTGCTCCCCATCTAGGAATGTAACTGAAGAAGTACAGGCACCAGTATTCATATAGCCAGAATCAAGTGTCACATAGCCTGTATCTGCACGAAGCTTTGTGATATCAATCGCCTTCTCGCCTTCAGTACCAGTAAATACCGGCAATTCGAATGTCTTTTCGCCTAAAATAAGTTTTGCCTTTTCAGACATGGGAAACTCCTTAAAATGTATTTGAGATTAAACCAGATAGACTAATTTTCGGCCTATTCTAACTTTAAACTCGCGAATCTGTCTAAATCTATGGATAGTTTAATTCGGTCTAGTTTAATTAAAAGTTAATACTAAATTAAACCAAACACGATAGAGGCAGAGATTTCTCTCTTAAGCGCGGTGCGAAACAGGAGCATACTAATTGAAATGGCCTCAACCCCTAATCCAAGCAAAACTTATTAAGCGCTATAAACGTTTTTTGGCGGATATCGAGATAGACCAAAAGCTCCTCACTGCCCATGTCCCAAACACTGGTAGTATGACTGGTTGCTGGGAGCCGAATTGGCCTTGTGCACTCTCAGTCTCTTCAAACCCAAGCAGAAAAATGGCCCATACTCTGGAGCTCACTTATAACGGGCTAAGCTGGATTGGGGTCAATACGGGCAATGCCAATAAACTTGTTAAAGAGTGGTTACACGCCGGACTTATTCCAGAACTTGCAGGCTATCAGAGCATTACTCCTGAGAAAAAGATTGGAGACTCAAGAGTGGATTTTTTTCTCGAGAATCATCCAATTCTTCCTGCATGCTATGTTGAGGTAAAAAGTGTCACACTAAAGCTAGAGGGGAAGGCCCAATTCCCTGATGCCATTACTGAAAGGGGTCAAAAGCACCTTAAAGAATTAATTGATATCAAAAAGAGCGGACTGAGGGCCGCTATGTTTTTTGTTATTCAGCGAGAAGATGTTGAGATTTTTACTCCTGCTATAACGATTGATCCTGAGTATGCAAGACTACTATCACTGGCAAGAAAATCAGGGGTCGAAATTATCGCCTATCAGTGTAAAATGGGCCTAGAGGAGATTTCTCTAGGAAAGTGTATTCCTACCGAATGAAATGAGAATGGAAGCCCTATATTTATATTTGGAAAACGAGGTTCTTAAGGCCCGTAGATTAGAACCCTATGAAAAACTCAATTCCCCACTACAATGGAAGGATTTGCAGTTTGAGTTTACCACTTCATCGATGATGATGATTAACTGGCCTATCCTACTCCCTGAACTACCACCCAAAGTGGCAAGAAGTTTTCTTGATCTCGTTGGTGCAAGGTATCCCTTCTCCCCTCATCACGATAAATTAAAAGAGATATGTCCCCAGCTTCTCTTTACTAGGGATTCAGATGAATGGATTTTTTTCGGAGGAAGTTTTAATCCTTGGCACAAGGGACATCAGGCCTGTCTCAATTTACTTCCTGAAGATAAGCTGTGCTTTATTTTACCAGACAGAAATCCCTTTAAAGAATTAAGAACTCTTGAACCAGTCTCGACGATAATTGAACTCGTTAAAAATATAAAATTTGGAAAGAATCACTTTATCGCTCCCTCATTTCTGGTGGAATTTCAAAAGAACCCAACAATCACCTGGATTGAAAAATTAAAAAAAGATTTTCCGAATAAAAGGCTTTCACTTCTCTTGGGCTTTGATAGTTTCACAGGAATCAAAAACTGGGTTCGTGCCGAGGATCTCCTTCAATGTCTGGACACTATCTATGTGGCCTCAAGACTTGAGGACGATCAGGAACGGGAGAAGATAGCTGCTCCAATAAGAGATGCGGCAAAAAATATTAGGATAGAGTTTTTGGGAAGGCACGAATTTGAAGAACTCTCATCGACGAAATTAAGAAATCAGATATAAGAAAAGGGAGGCTTGGACCTCCCTTTTCTTATATTTTTAGTAGCAAGTGTATTGAGAAGTCCAGTAACAGTCATCATAGCAAGTGTAGCCATAGTAGTAATCATTGTAGCAGTAAGGCGAGCAATAATAAACATCTTGGTAATAGCAAGAATTAGTATATCCACCGTTATAATAGCCACCTGAACCAGAAGAATAATTCCCTGAAGCCAGAGCAACTGCAACTGCCACAACTAAAGCAGCAACTGCAATATAAACAAAAACCTCTCCACCCCAACTAGCGCCAGAACTGTAAGACTTCTTTAATGTTTCAAGTACATATTGATTCGCCTCAGATGGAGACATTTTATTGATCTGAACCATGTTAAAAGCAGTTTCTAGATCTTTTGCCACTTTTGCATTCTTAACTTCAGATTTAGCAAAATCCATCAATTGAGAATGAGTTAAACCCTTCGCCTGTAATTGATTTAGTGTAGAGAGAAACTTCTTCATCTGAGCATCGTAGAAGGATTTATCTTTCTGATCCCACTCAGTTTCTAAAGAATAAGTAAGTTCATCAAAAGCTGCCTTGAGACCTTCATGGGTCGCGGCCTGAGTTTGGACTGATAAAAAGGCAAAGAGCATCACAATCGATAAGATTTTATTGAACACAATAACCTCCGAATTTAACTTCATAAGTACTTAATTTCAGTTCTAGCGTAAGAATTTCAATAGGGAAAAGAAAATGTTGAGGTGTAAATATTTTTCAGGTTCTGACATCTCATTTGGTGCCAAAGAGACACCAATTGGCCTAAATTCCTCTAAAGTTTAACGCTTTGAGAATATTGAGCTTATCAATAAAAGGTGAATCACAAACCTTCTCGCAGGTCTTAAGAATGCCTTCAGTTAGCTCGCCACGAATACTAGAATTCGTAGTTAAGGATTTTCTAAGTTCATACATAAAGGCTTCACCTTTTTCCTTGCCGATTATGGATTTGAGTTCCCACAACAATCCAAAGACAAAATCAGTGTTGGCATACTCACCCATTTCAAACTGAATCATATAATCTTGTTTTTTCTTGGCATTTTTACCATTGAACGTATTGTACTTCTTAATATGCTTTGCAAGTTTAGGAGACTTCGCTATTTGCCCCGCAAAAAAATCTGCCATACCTTCGATAATAGCTGATGAATGGGATAAAACTAAATGGTCAGATAGGGCTGCATGAGCATATTCGTGATAGATAATTTCAGGAACAAGGGCAGTTTCAAGCATGTACCACTTTCTAGAAGTTAACTGCGAAATGGGGTCAATAAACTGATAACCAAACTCCATAAGGACACTCGAACCGGCAGTTCGCACGACCTGGTCCACTGAAAATATGCGGGATGGATCAGTGCCATTTATAAAAATATTAACTGATTGAGCGAGAAAACGCTGAAAAGTCTGCATATGGGTTTGGTTTCTAAACTCGCGCAATACAGATTTAACCTGAACACTCCCCAAGTTATTAGTGTTGAGCTCACTTAGATGCACTTTTTTGGAGGGCCGAAACCAAATTTCAGTCTCCCAAGGGATAACTCCACGGCTCGCAAGTCCTTTCCCCCCCGGAATAGTGAGAGCGTTGTTAAACTGCGGAGACAGATTATCGTTAGCAAAGTGACCAAGCTCAGAGAACTGATTGATATGATCAATTCTAATGATCATCTTTGGGATGGAGGAAACAAAATTAGATTGAATTTGATTAATAAAATAATTTCTTGCAATTGTTAAGTGGTGATACGTTGTCGCGGCCTTTAATACAAGTTCTTCATCTGCTTCAAAAGAGACTGCTTCATTGGACTTGCCTTTCACTATTTTAAAATGCACTCCATCAAAGCTTTTATCAGAAACAAGATCTTCGAGATTTACTTGATTAATACTTGCAAAATTCAAACGATTTCTAACTACAGCTTCAAACTCTCTGCCGAACGCGAGATCGAAAGTATTGAAGAGAATAAGAAAGGATAATAATGTTTTTTTCATTTAAAAAATACTCGTTGGATCAGTTTTAGTTGTATCTTTCTTTTTCCCCACAGTTGCTTCAATGGCAACAATAGCAAGTGCAGGAATAAAACCATAAGGAGCAGGGATCGCAATAGTGGCAACAGTAGAAAATGTTCGCACCCAAACGCCCGCCTTGTCCCAAAATGTCTTCTTTGGGTTCCAGATATCCTCAAGCCCAGCAACAACCTCAAGCTCTGAAGCAGGTATAATTCCCAATTCGAATGAGGCCGTCATTAAGTCTATATAATCAGGCGAGCGACCACTAAAAAAACTATTTATTGCAAGGAGACTCATTTCTTTTCTTAAAACTTTAATCGCAAAACGAAACCTCTCCATAGGCTCAAGTGGCAAAGTTTCCTGGAGCACACCATCTTTAAAACCCAAGATTTGAACAGCATCATATTCGAGACGCTCTCTAAGCTTCTTAATCACATTCCCCATAAGAATGATCTGCAGATCCGTATAATTTTCAAAAAGTTTTTGACGGCGGCTAAGATGAAGTTTTTTAACTTTCTGGCTTACAAAATCGCTTTTTTCAAATGAGTCCTTCAACGGATATTGGGTTCGAAGACTCCTAATCTTTTGTTGGTAGCTGGAGAGATCCAAGGCTGTCAGATCTATTTCATTTTCTCGCGCCTGCTCAAGCTTGGTATAAAGATCTTCTGAAAGATAATTAGAATTTAAGCCATAATAAAGTAGAGATTCAAATTCTGAGGGAGTAAATTTAGGATTAATTTTAAGGATCTCTCTCTTTAAATTTCGATAGGCCTCATCAAAACAAGAACGTTGCGCAAACTTCGATTCAAAAGACATAATCAGTTTTAAGATTGCCCGATTCTTATCACTATTATCCAGAGGAGCTAGAAAAACATCATCTTTCTCATAAATTTCAGTGGTCTTAACTTTGTTTGCCTTAAGAAGTATTTTAACGGTGACATCATCAATTTCATTTTCTTCTCTAAGAAAATAAATAAAGGCTTTCAAGTCAACACCTGAGGAAATTAAGTCTCTATTCAAGCTATAGGCACAAAAACTGTTTTTATTTTGATTGTCTAGTGCCGTCTGGTAAATTGAAAGGAGTTCTGTACGAGTCTTTTTCTTTAAAAGATGCTTTATTTTAAAATTCGCAACATAACCTGAGTAATAAGACTTCCCTTCCCGGTCATTTTTAAGCGAAGGAATCTCATCATTGGCAAAGACCAATTGACTGAGGGATAAAATAATAAGGAGTAAGACTCGCATGGACGAAGAGTATCACCTATTTAAATGGGACTGGGGAAAGAAGGTAAAAAGAACAGGATCGGGTGTCTAACTATTAGACACCTCAAGATAAGAACAGTATGAAAAACCCTGAAAGCAAACTATAATAGGCTTCTCAGAGAGGTTAACTTGGCCAAGCTACCCACCGGACTGTGGTCCCGAGGAACAAAATTAATTGGAGTTGCATCCAAGGTAGCTCTTAATGAAATTTCCTCGCGCGTAAAGACCTGGGAAGATGAGAAAACAAAGCTAGAATCTAAAATTGAGCTGGCCCAAAATTTAGTAAAAACGATGTCCGAGCTTAAAGGGGCCAGTATGAAACTAGGCCAGATGATGAGCATGGATCTCGGAGATTACCTTCCCCCAGAAGCGGTTAAAATCCTCGAAAACTTACATCAAAACGCCACATTCCTTCCTTTTAATGAGATAGAAACTATCCTAAAAACTGAATTAGGAGAGAAAATAAACGATATTTCAGAAATTTCCCAAGAGCCAATAGCCGCGGCCAGTATTGGACAAGTCCATAGTGCAAAACTAAATGGAAAAGATATTGTCTTGAAGGTTCAGTATCCGAATGTAGCAAAATCAATCCCCACTGATCTTAAATTATTAAAAGTTATTCTCAAAAACTTTAGTGTCTATCAGGGAAAAGACGTTAATCTAGACCCTTTCTTTAAGGAAGTAGAAGAAGTCCTGCTCAAAGAAACTGATTATGAGAATGAAAGAGCAATGCTCTTAAAATATGATGAAGCCTTCAAACACTCTGAGTTTATTATTCCTCAAGTTTATTCAGAATACTGTTCCAAGAAGGTCATTGCCCTTGAAATGATAGATGGAAAAAAAATTACTGATTGGAAAAAGACATCCCTGCTGGGCGAAAGAATGACTTTGGGAAAAAAATTCATTGAACTTTATCTCGAAGAATTTTTTACTCATGGTTTGGTACAAACCGATCCAAACCCTGGCAATTTTTTTATAACCGAGGGAAATAAAATAGCACTGCTTGATTTTGGAGCGGTAAAAGAATATGAGAGATCATTCATAGATGGTTACAGACAGGTACTGATTGCGGCATTTGAAAATGATCGAAGCTCACTTTTAAAAATAAGTGAAGAGCTTGCGTTTATTGATCCTAGGGAATCTCAGGAAGTGAAGGCAATCTACTTAGATATGATGGAGATCCTGGCAGCTCCCTTCAGACAGGCCGAACCATTTGACTTTAGCGACAAACAGTTTTTTGAGGATTCAAAAAATCTCTCTTGGAAACTAAGCAAGGCCTGCAAGTTTTCACCTCCACCGAAAGATCTTCTTTTCTTACATAGAAAATTGGCCGGCGTTTTTGGAATTGTAAAACGGCTAGAAATTAAACTGGTCCTCAGAGATTACTGGTATTTAGTGGAGAGAATCTAAATATTCTTTAAATCAATAAGCAAGATTCGACTAAGTCTTCTTATGCCTTTTTCTATATCAGCGCGAGTGGTAAAGGGAATTTTATTCTGCTTGAAGCAACAATTAAACATGATTGAGCTGTGAATCACATGGCTAAAAAGGCACCTAACAGCGAAGTGAAGATCTTCCTGAGAAATACCCTCACCCATCTCTTTTAAAATCGCCTCTTCAATCACTTTCCCACCTGGAGGTCCACTCAATTGATCCCCAGAACCTTGGGACATGAGATGATGTGAATGTTGTGTCGACATCATCATCTTAAAGAGCGACACAAGATCATGAGATTTCTGAATAAAATAATTAAAAAAATGAACAAGCAAATCTTCAAGACTTGGTTTTTCGTTCTCGTAAAGAGCTCTCATATTTTGAGAACACTCCAGGTACCCAATTCGGAGAATCTCTGCAAAGAGATTCTCCTTGTTGCTAAAATGGTAGTTTACAGAAGCCACATTCACATCTGCAGATGTTGCAATTTCTCGAACTGATGTTCCTTCAAAACCTTGATTCGCAAAGAGAATCCTTGCGGCTTCCATTATCTTAGATTTTGTTTCTATGCTTTGATCAGTCATTACTCTCCAGCATTCAAGACTTCTGTTGATGTATCTTGAGTTTTCTCCATTTTCGCAATGAAACTATTAAAAGCTGGGAGACGTTTAAGGAACTCCATCCAATCTTCTATAATCGCATAGGCCGGTGGAATAAAAACTAAGGTCAAAAGTGTTCCTGACATCAGTCCCCATGCCATTGCAAGTGTTATGGGAATCAACATTTGATCAGATCCGCCAATTCCGTACGCAGTGGGAAAAAGACCAAGGATCGTAGAGAACGCAGTTGCCACAACAGCTAGAAGACGCTGACTAGAAGCCTTAACAAGAGCTTCATGTAACCCCATACCTTCCCGGCGAGCAATTTCAATAAATTCAATCAACACAATTCCCGAGTTAACGATAATTCCCGTAAGTCCAATCGTTCCAATGAGGGCCATAAAGGAAATTGGTTTTCCATGAAGGAAAAAGGCAACAGAAAAGCCCACTAATCCAAGAGGTATCGTCATCATAATAATAAAAGGTCTCAAGAACGAGTGGAACATGAAAACAAGTAGAGCAAAGATTCCAATCATCGCAAGAATGAGAGCATCAAAGAGAGACTGTAAACTTTCTTGCGTACTTTCCTCAACCCCGCCAAATACGAGTGATACTTCTGGATAATTCTTGCGAACTTTATTCCATTCGTTTTTTAAGACTTGGTTGACTGCGAAAGCTGTGGTTTTTGTCTCATCGACACCACCCAAAAGAGTTCTAGCACGTTTAAAATCAAAACGCTTAATCTGAGGTGATCCTTCCTTATTTTTAAACTCTGCAATGCTTCCTAGAGGAACAAGATTTCCTCGGGAATCCATAATCTTAATTGCGGAAAGATCTCTTGTCTTTTCACGGTAGGTATCCATAAACTTTACGTTCAGATTTACTTCTTTGTTATTGAGAGTGACGTCCGAAATGAAGATACCACCGAGGGCCGTTCTTAGTGTGGTTCCAACATCTGCAACCTTCACTCCCCTTCTATCTGCATCAACATAATTCATTTCTACCATCACCTCGTCAGCATCAATAAAGTCATCAATTTTTACATCAATGACCCCTGGAAATGTAGCAATAGAGTTTTTCAGAACATTAATCGCCTTATCCAGCTGAACAGGATCATTAGAACGAAAGGTGGCATTAATAGGAGAGCCCACTGGTGGACCATTAATCATTTCTTCGAAACTCACTTTTCCATATTCAGAAGTATCAATGGTTCTAAGAACCTTTAAAAATTCGGTGTGCTTGATATTGAATTTTGCCAAATCAGATGCATAGATAACAACAAGTCCCTGTGAATCACCTTCTCCACCTTTAGGATCATCAGGCCGCCCTTTTGAAGATCCAGCTTTTGAAGTGATGTGCTTAACCCATTCTGGCTTTAACTTAACAATTTTTTGACTTAATTCTTTAACAAAAACCTGAGTTGTTCCTATTGGGGTACCTTTAGGAGCTTCTACACGACCAAAATAAATTTCCGTTTGCTCTGCAGGAAATAGGATAAATTTATTAGCAAAAATCATCATCAATATGGCACCAATAATTAATCCTGTACAAGCGCCAACTGTCATATACCGATGATCAACAACCCATCTCATAACGACTTCAAATTTTAACTTCCAACGATCAAACCAATTAACTTCGCCTGATTTAACTTGCTTTATTTTATTTCCAACAAAAACCAATCTCATAGGAAGCAGAAAGAAAGACTCAACTAGAGATACAAGTAGGGCAAGAGTCACAACTATAGGAATGGGAGCAATAAATTTCCCCATAATTCCCTTTGTCACTAGCATCGGTAAAAAAGAAGCAATTGTTGTCAGAACAGTGGCCGTAATAGGTGCCCACAACTCCATAACTGATTTTTTCACGGCCGGAACCGTGTCCATCCCTTTTCTTCTTAGATCAATAAAATTATCTGTAATAACAATGGAGTTATCGACTAAATTCCCCATAGCAATAATGAATGCAAGGATAGAAATTGAATCAAGGTTTAATCCAAAGCTTGGCATTAAACCAAAAACGGTCATGATCCCAATGGGTAATGAAAGAGAGGCCATTATCCCCACCCAACCAGGCATAAAGATCATAAGGAAGACAACTAAAAGAATAAGCCCTGACCAAGCATTAGAGCCCAATGTGGAAAGCTTGTCTTGAACCTTCTCTCCCTCGTCATGAAAAACGACAAAACGAATTTGGCCTTCCCAATTTTTCTCATATACATCTAAAACGGAACGAACTTTTTTGGTAAGCTTTAGATTATCGGCCCCTGCTTTTTTATTCACAATTAAATTTACAGAATCTTCCCCTTTATAAGCAGCGAGAGTTCGCGGATCTTCCGCCCCATCAGCCACTTGTGAAAAATCTTTGAGCTTAATAAGCTGCCCAGAGAAACTAGAGCGAATCACCAATTGATCAAGATCATTAGCAGATCGAAATTTTGCATCTAAACGAACTAAATCTTTATGAGGTCCTGTTTCTACATCACCACCAGGTATAGCAATATTTCTTGCCTGGAGTTTAGACAGAACTTCTGGAATCCCAATATGAAGCTGATCCATTTTTTTAAGATCAAGCTCAATGGTGAACTCTCTTTCTCGATAGCCTACTAAACGTACATCCTTAACGGCATCAAGGTCTTCAATTTCGCTTTTTAATAAATCTGCCACTCTATCCCTTAATCGCTTGTCTGCACTTCCAATGACAGAGATTTCAATCGCAGGGAACTCGTCAGACTTAATTTGAGTGAAAGTGGGACGTTGCTCAAGATCAGAAGGAAGTTTGGAAACACGTTGAACGGCTTTTTGAAGATCGTCCATAACCTCGCGTTCATCCACTTTATCCATATCAATACGAACGATAATCGTAGAAAGACCAGTTTGAGAAATAGACTTAACATCCTTTAAACCAGAAACGGTTCTAATCTCATCCTCTATGGGTTTAGTTATAAGGGCTTCAATATCTTCATGAGAGGCGCCCTTATACTGGGTCACAATTGTTGCCATGGCAAAATCGACTTGAGGCCAAGACTCTGCATTCATTTTTCTGAGACCTTGGAATCCAAGGACAATCAAAAACATGGTAAGAACTATAGTTAATTTGTAGTTCCGAATAAAGAAATCAACAAAAAATTTCATATATTAAATCCTATTGAAGGCACAAGGTGTTTCAGTATAAATGGCCAAGTAGTCGAACAGTAAGTTCAATACTTGTAACTGGGTTTCGATAGTCGTGAGTTCAGAACGAAGAAGTGCATCTTGATCCAAAATTAAGTCATTAATTGAGACACGTGCTTGTTCATACTTTCGTCTCATAAAAACAAGGCGTTTTTCTAACTGAGCCGTTGTAAATTTCTGGGATCTAATAACTTCGTTTAAAAGTGTTATGTTTTTTACTAGCTGCTCGTGGGTATTGATAACTTGCGCATCACTTGAATTGATGGCGGCCAAAAGTCTCTTTTCATCATAGAGCTCTTTTGTTTGCTGAGTTGTTGCCTTACTATCTCCAAGAGGTACCGTCACCCTTAATCCAACCTCATAACCAGTGCGGTTAGTGCTTTGTAAATCATCCACCGCTGCACCATAACTGCCTCGGTAATATGCCGGTTTCGTATTATCACTTCCAACACCTGTCGCTTTAACAAGGCCGTAAAGTTTTACATCAGGATCAGCATAGCGCGAATTAATGGTCGCCGCTTGGGTCTTAATCTTACGAATGAGCGAGGTTGCTTCGTCATATTGAGTATACTGGTAAGGAGTTTTGTCTTCTCTCGCTATGGTTGCAGTACAAACCGAAACCTGATCTAAAGTCGTTGCGAGATCATAATCAGCAAGCTGAATTTCACTTTTTGTAAGTTCTGGAAGAAGAGTTCTAAGTTGCTTTAAGAATGCTTCTTTTTGATAACTCAGATAAAGGAGATTGGCCTCACGAGAAGAAACCTGAGCTTCATTTCTCGCAACTTCATCTGCCTCAGCAACAGAGTTTTTAAACCGGCTTTTTGATTCTGCTAACTGCTGCTTAGAAGTTTTTAATAATTCTTCTGAGATTTTTACCGCTTCTTTGTTGGCCACTAAAGACCAATAAATACGGCGAAGGGAGATGAGAAATGTCTTCATTTGAATGTCTCGCTCCAAATCTGCTCTTTGAGATTCGAATGAAGCACTCTCTAACTTGGCCTTAGAAATTCTTCCAAAGAGATCTTTCCAAACATCCATTTGCATCGTGAAGCTAATAGAAGTCGTGGTGATATCACGATATTTACCAGAGACTGAAACGGCACTTCTTTGATCTGTTCCAATTGCGGCTTCGGCACTTAGACCCTGTCTAAGATTTTGCCTTACTCCAACTTGAGCTTGCCTTAATGGTGACCAAATTGGAAAAAACTGAATGATGGGTTTTTCATTTGTTTCAGAATAGTTCGCACGACCAAAAAGTTCTGGCGCAAACTGCTCTTGGAGCTGGCCGTTCTGAACACTCGTTCCCAAAAAAGCGGCCTGAATCTGATCGATTTGAGGCGCTCCTTTTGCCATGAGCACTTTTAAATTGGCCTCATTTAATTGAAATTCCTCCCCAAAAGTTCTGCTTAAGGGAATAAGGGATGAGACAAGAAAAAATAATAAAATTGAACACTTAGACATTTAACCACCAAGAAGAACGTTTGTTTCAAACATTTGTTTAAAACAATCTACACCTCTTGAGCAAATCTATGCAAGCTTTAAGACTTAGACAAAATACAAACCCTAGTTCTTTGAAAACGATGACTTAAATTTATCCCAAATCTCATCAACTTGACGCTTAACTTCGAGGCCGTTAGCGCCAATCTTTTCAACAAAATCTCCCCAATTCTTCACTTCAGATGATTTGTCATCAATGGCCTGATTATCAGCTCCATACATCTTTTCCATAATACTTAGGACTGAGCTTTTAATCATTCCACGGAAAGGAATTTTTGCCATCATCCCATACATGGCCGCTTGTCCTGATGTATTTAACTTTGGATCGGCCTTAACTGTCTCGACTGCTTGTTTTAAGTCAAAGATGAAATCATTGATCACGTCAGCATGGGCAGGAGAGAGAGTTAGATGTAGAGACTCTGGGGTCTGTTGCCTAGTGATATTCCAACCTTTCGCCTGAAGTTGATCAGCGACAGCATAAATACCAATATTTTTATCGTTACTCGTAAAACTCACAAGAGTTGCATCAGGATAAGCGAGAAGTTTGAGTTCATGAATTTTTGAGAGCTCTTTTAAAAATGTTTCTCTTGCGACCATGACTTTCTTAGTAAGTTCTAAATACCCTTCTTCACCTAATTTTCTAAGTGTTGCCCAAGCAGCGGCAATTGGACCCCCAGGTCTTGTTCCAGGAAAAGATGGAGATGCATAAATGCCTCCGCCTTTCCACTCTGTATAAATGAAAAACTGATACTTCATAAAAGACATATCACGATACAACAAGGCCGAAGCCCCTTTGGCGGAATAACCATATTTATGAATATCTGCAGATATGGAAGTCACTCCAGGAATACGAAAATCAAACGCTGGAACTGGGTAGCCCAATTTCTCTAAGAAAGGCAGCGTAAAGCCTCCAATACAAGCATCAACATGCAATGGTAAATTGTGTTCAAGAGCAATTTCACCCAACTGTGAAATTGGATCCACGACACCCTGAGGATACTGTGGAGCTGAGCCAACAATTAAAATAGTATTGCGATTAATAAGTTTTTTTACTTCTTTTAAATCCACTCTAAAATCTGGGCCAACTGGAGCATGGCGAACTTTGACATCGAAATAATAGGCACCTTTATCAATGGCCGAATGAGCAGACTCTGGAACAATGATTTCGGGCCTCAATATCCATGGTCTTAATTTTTTTGCACGGTCTCGATAGGCCTTTATTGCCATGATGAGGGATTCAGTTCCACCGGAAGTCACTAGACCAACAGTATTCTCATCTCCATGAAAAAGATCTGCACACATTCTAATCGTTTCATGTTCAAATTTTCGTAGCGACTTGAATGCCATCGGATTCAGAGCGTTCTCTGAAAAAAACATATTATGAGCTTTCTTAAGAAAGTCATGATGCTCATCACTTACAGGATAAACTAAACTAAAAGAGCGGCCCTTCATCCAATCAACGTCCATGGCCTTAAATTCTTTCATCTGCGAAAGGACATCATCGGACTTAGAACTTGTTTTTGGAAATGAAATTGACTCTGACATAATCTACTTTTCTTCTTTGTCTGTGATTAAAGAAATATTTTCAAGTTTATTCGCCTGTAATAGATCTAAAACCTTAACTAGTCTCTGATACTTTACATCGCCATCAACACGAAGATTGATTAAAGCTTCTTTTTTCGTTCCTTTAAAAGTTTCTGGCAGTGCCTCAAGTGAGGATTTCTTTCCATTAACAGCGATATCCTCATTTGAAAGCTCTATCGTAAGTTGATCAAATTTTTTCTCACTCCCAGCTCCTTGCTCCGTCTTTGGAAGCTTAAGCAAAAGTGCAAGCTCATCTTTTTTGAAGGTGGAGGTTACTAAAAAAAACACCAATAGGAGAAACACCATATCAATCAATGGTGTTAAATCCATGGAAAGGGCTTCGCGGCGATTTCTTCTTCCCATATATTACTCGGCCTGAAGAAGTGGAGAAATTTGTTTTTCCATTTTAAACTCAAGGCTATCCAATTCACCTGAGAGATAGTTATGGGCAATATAATGAGGAATCGCAACAATTAAACCAACAATAGTTGTAATGAGGGCATAGGAAATTCCAGAGGCGAATTGACCTGGATCACTTAGTCCTTTGGCCGAGATAACCTGAAAGGCCTCATAAATACCTACTACGGTTCCAAGAAGACCCAAAAGAGGTGCTGTTGTAGCAACCACTTTAATTGAAGTCATCCCTACCTCGAGTTCATGAACTCTTCTAGAAATACCATCTTTGACCAGATCCATATGCGTGATCAGATTTTTCGTTTTAAATTCAGATTTGAGTTCGTTTGCAAGTTCAGCTGCTTCACTTGATAATTTCTTTTTAAATTCTCGAAGTACGACCATCCTCCAAAAAATAAGTGAAAGTCCTAGAATATTCATCGCGACTAAAATCCAAGTGATGGACCCACCTGCGTTGATGAAATCAATGAGACGCATAAAACTCCCTTTTTAAACACTTAAAAACTGACACCATAATGATAGACTCATCTTAATAGCATCGTAAACCCTTTACGAACCCCTAACCTCCATGACAAATTTAACTTGTTATAAATTGTTTTGACTCTCAGAGGTAATGCCATGGACAATGGTCTTCAAGAAACCCTATCCGCCGTTGATTTAATCTGGAAAATTAAACTTATTACCATTGCAGGGATTAAATTAAGCCTTGGTAACGTTGTCGTTGCCCTTATCTTACTTTTATTTGCCACACGCCTGTCACGTTTAATGGTTAAACTCATTAATAAGAAACTTATTCTACGTTTCGTTGAGGATAAAGCTTCTCAGACCACCTATCAAACCTTTGCTTTTTATGGATGCCTTGCCTTATTTGTAACTCTCTCCCTTACTATTGCTGGGATCCCTCTTACGGTCTTTACTGTTGTGGGTGGCGCACTTGCAATTGGAGTGGGATTTGGCTCACAAAATATAGTTAACAATTTTATCTCTGGTGTGATCATGCTAGTAGAGCAACCCATTAAGGTTGGCGACGTGGTCGAAGTTGATGGTTTAACTGGAACAGTATTATCTATTGGCACAAGAAGCACAAAAATTAGAAACGCTGACAATAAAGTCTTCATCGTTCCCAATAGCTTTTTCTTAGAGAAAGGTGTGCTCAATTGGAATTTTGAAACCACAACCATAAGGGCAACATTAGATTTCGGTGTGGCCTATGGCTCAGACGTAAAGCAGGTCGAAAATATTTGTATGGATATCATGCTTAATAATGAACATATTGAGCAGTCCCCACTTCCCTACGTCTTCTTTACAGACTTTGCCGACAGTAACCTCAACTTCCAGCTAATTTTCTATTGCGACACTGAGAAAGTAGCCTCACTTAATCATGTGAAAAGCGAAGTGCGCTTTAAAATTGATGAAAAATTCCGTCACCACAAAATTGAAATGGCCTTTCCTCAGAGAGATTTTCGCTTAAAAATGGATCGCTCATTGGATGTGAAGGTTATTTCTTAATCATTTCCTTATGCAGGGCCAGCGCTCCAGCGACAACTCCCACCACTCCCTGCCCAGGAAAAGTTGTATCCCCCACTCTGAAGACGTTTGAGATGGGAGTCTTATGGCCAATGAGTCTCCATGGGTTCGATCCAAACAAAAATGGGAGTCCCCCCACATAACCCAGATGGCGCCCAGTATAACGTTCAAATGTTTTAGGTGTTCCACCCGTCACATATTTTGTCTCTTGAATGTCGAATCTCTTTTTGAAGTCTTCAAGAATAAGATGCATGATCTCTTGTTTGGCTTCTCGATATTCGACCTTCTCCATTTCAAACCATGAGGCCGCATCAATGTGGGTTGAAATTGTAACCGACTGCCAACCAGTGGGAGCACGCTTCAGATCTTCAGGTATAGAAAAAGAAGCAAAATAATTTCTAACCAGAGGGTGATTCAAATGAATCTGATGATAGGAATCACGAATATTTGCCTTAATTCCCAAATACACCACAAAAGCCCCCCAAGCGGATTTTTCTTCTGCTCGCTCAAGATGGAAAGCATTTTTATCTTCAGGAAAGAGTGCAGGAATATTCCAACAAGGAAGATTTAAGATAAATTCATCTCCCCTAAAGCTTCTACCATCAGTAAGGACAAGGTCATGGCCAGCAATCTTTTCAACTTTTGCCGACTTAAAGACCTGAATATTTTTTTCATGACAAACTTTTTCTAAAAACTGCATGAAACCCTTCATCCCTCCCACCGGTGCAAAAGTTTCTCGAGGATATGAAAGTCCCATCGCGCCTACAAGAAAAGGCAAGTTTCTCGCTTCGGTCTGAGCTGAAATAAGAAGAATACCATTCAATAATTCATTATAAAGTGGATGATCTAGGTTATAGCGTTTCAGCATCATCTCTGTAGAAACAAGGAGGTAAGGGTACAAAGAGAAATATTGTGGAGCTTTTAGAATCTGAAAAAAGTCCTCGATTGTAGAAAAAGGAAAGCTGGAGAGATTATCCAGAAGACCCCACGCCTTACTGTTAATTTCAAAAACTTTTTCCCAAAAAGGGCGATGATTAAGATTTGGAAAAACCCTTTCAAGTTCCTTCATCCACAAATCAAAATCTTTATAATAACTCAATACATCACCACTAGAGAGGTGGAAGACAATGCCAGGATTCACAACAGTTAATTGAGGTTGTTCTCCAATCAAATTAAAGAGTTTTCCTAAAGGCTCACCAGGGCCCATTCCACTTAGTGTTGTTGCACCTACATCAAAAGAAAATGGACCACGATCAAACCAGGAGGCACAGCCTCCTAAATTTTCATGGGCCTCAAATAATGTAACGTTATCTCCTCGAATTGAAGCCAAGAGGGCCGAAGCAATACCCCCGCCACCGCCACCAACGACATAAGTTTTTTTCATTTAAGCTGGGCCTCTATTTTTGAAAACATTTCCTCGTCCATTGGATCCAATGACGGGCGCATACGATTGACGACTTCACCCTTCTTGTTGATAAGAAATTTCTCAAAGTTCCAACCAACCTCACCTTGAAGATTTTTTGGCGTTTTTTCAGTAAGTAGCTTATAAAGTTCACGCTTCTCTTTACCTTGAATCGTTTTTTTCGTCAGAATTGGAAATGTCGCCTTATATTTTTTTGAACAAAACTCAAGCATGGCCTTGTCATCCTCTGGAGTTTGACCTCCAAAATCATTTGTTGGCACACCCAAAACGACTAGACCCTTGGCCTTGTATTTTAGATAAAGCTCCTCTAACTTTTCGAGTTGGGGTGTATAACCACATTGTGAGGCGATATTAACAATCAGGACAACCTTCCCCTTGAGAGAACTCATTAGAAAGTCTTCACCTGTGATGCTTTTCTCTTTGATAGAATAAATATCCTGAGCAAAAACGAGAGAGGTAAACAGAAAAGACAGCAAAAATATACGCATAATATCCCTTTTATTTATTTGTGAGAAAAAACCTGACGAATTGTTAGATTAATTCTCTCTTTATTGTCTAGATATGTCTCGCTTCCAGGAGAAAGAGTCTTAGAATAAATTGAACCTAAACCATGGCGCATCAATCTGGCCTTGCGGCCAAAAATATAAACACAATTTCCAGGTATTTTTATCTCTCTCATCTCTCCCTGCTCATCTTCAAACAAGAAGCGACAAGTTGACCCAAAATTAAGACCAATGATGGGAGCGATTTGGTCTTCCTCATCTTTGTCGACATGAAGGCCCATGGAGGAATCTTTGGTGTAGTAGTTCACCAGGACAGTTTCAGGAGAATACTCTTTCCAGGGATAGTGTTCCTGAAGAATATTTAAGACCAACTCTTTTAGGGAATTTGGTATGGGAAAAGGTTTTATCTCCTGAGCACTCACATAGGGTGAATAATTATACTCAAGTGGACTCCAATAGAGCCCAAGACACATGAACTTTTTTACTGGGTATTTTGGCCGTTTGTGAAAGCGATTCGGCTTTAAGTCGGGATGCTGAAAACCTCTTATGGGGTCCTGCCCTATTTTTATGAGCCAATCCAACAACTCCGCTGCTTGCGTAGCCGAGAAGTAATCCTCTACAATAACAAAATCGGATCTAGGCGTAAGAACTCGCATAGGCCTATTCTAAGGGAAAGTGGCATGACTGATAACTCAAAACTAATCCATGACTGGCAAGACAAGGTTAAACATACCTTTGACGACGAGGGCAAGCTTCATGATTATTTGCTTACGACCTTAGACAACTTTCTTTACCGCTACCTTGAAACTTCTGAAACCAAGGACTTAAAAGCCCAAGAAGTTGCCCCATATACATATGGTGGAGAAAGTTTTGAATCCAATATGGTTGAGGCGCTAAAAGTAAAAAATGCTGAGGCGAAAATTGGTATCATGAACCTAGCAAGATCAATCCCAAAAGCACAAAAACCAACAGTCAGGTACTCACTTGAAATAAAAATTAAAGAACTTGGTGCAGAGAAAGGGCATCTAGTTATTACATCCAATATAAACTGGGACTTCTTTCGCTTTGAAGATAAAACGAAGTCAGTAACAAAAGAAATTCAATTTAAATACTCTGACCTTGGCCAATTTCGTAAGGAACTTGCTTTAAAACTTGAAGAAGCTTGTGAACTATTTAACTAGATAGCTCTTCGAGCGACATTTTTTAGATAAATTTTTCTTCCAAGCCAGACAAGTAAAGCAACTCCAGCGGCGACTAGAAGATAGATTTTAATCTCTTTGAGGTAAGTTAAAACCACTCGGCCATATGTTGCAACAAAGTAAACCTGAGTTGGAACTGAAATTAGGGCAGCAAGACCATCAATCGCACAAAATTTCCAAACAGGAATTCCTAAAAGACCACAACTCAAATGTCCTGGGAATCTAAGCCCTGGTGTGAATCGAAAAATACCACAGGCCCATCCACCAAAGCGCTGAAACCAAGAGTTGATTTTATCAAAACCAGAACCGGCAAATCTCTTCTGGAAAAACTTCGTTTTAATTATTCGACCACCAAATATCTTGCCTATGAGGTAAACGACCAGATCGCTGCAAAAGACCGCAAAGAAAGAGACAAAGCACAAGGTTACTGTCTCTACTCCAGGAGCACCAGGGTATGGAGGTGGATACAAATCTGGGTGTTGCGCCATATTAGCAACCAAACCTACACTAATAAGAGTTAACTCTTCAGGGATGGGGAGCCCAAACGAGGCAGCCAGCATAAAACAGCAAACAAATATATAAACCTTAGAAGGCTCATAAGCGAAAGGGGCAAAAAAGTTAAGAAGACCAGCTTCTGAAAATTCAATTCCAAACATATGCTCAAAATTTTAGTGAGTCAGATAAGGGTTGAAAAGTAAAAAGGCTTGAAAAACGAGATTTAAGAGCCTGACAAAAGCTCTCTGGGTTTTGCTTTAATGGCACGCCATGATGAGGCAAGAATCGTTACTAAACAGAGAATGCTTAAAAGTAAGATTGGAAAAAAGAACTTACCCCAGTCAATGCTCCAGGAAAGTTTAAAGGCTTCAGAGCCAATTAATACCGCGATAAGCCATCCTAAAAAAAATCCAATCACGGAGGCCAAAGAAAAAAGTAAACCAAATTCAATCAAAAGATACTTTCTTAACGATAAGGCGCCAAAGCCTAAAGTTTTCATTAATGCGAGATCATAATAGCGTCGGTAGACCTGATCATGGGCAAGACCATAAAGAATAACAAAACCAATACTAAGGCTTAACCAGGAAATAACCTCAATCGCCTGCCGCGACTTTTTGAAAATATCAGAGATTTTGCCAATTAATTCTCCGACATCAATAAATGAAACATTTGAAAAGATTTCAACTGTTGACCTTTGGAACAGAGTCTTTCTCTTCTCATCAATTTGCGGGAGTACTGCCAAAAATGTTTTGGGAGCTTCTTCCAAGAAACCGGGCTCCACATTAACAAAAAAGTTTGGATAGAAACTAGTCCATTTCACTTCTCGGAAGTTTTTTACAATACCTTCAATTTCTACGCCTTGAATATCAAAGGAGACTTTATCGCCAAGCTTTAAACCCATTCGCTGAGCAAATCTTTTTTCCAGAGAAACAAAAGCAGCTCTCTCTTTATCATTACTAGAGATTGGGAACTCCTCGCCATCGACAAGTCTCTCGGCCGAACTTAAATTCTTCCTATAGGTTAGATTTATTCCACGATTTTTCATCCTTGCTTCGACCTCGTCTTCTCGAGTGCGAAGATTACCGCTTTCCTCTACCCTATTAAAAGGAACTCCATTAACTTTTTCCAGACGTGCCCTAATCATGGGCGTAATTCCCTCTAATGTAACTCCCATTTTGGTAGATAATTTAACCAGGGGGTCTAACTGCTCCTCTTGGATATCAAAAAGAAAGAGACTTGGTTTTTTTTCATCCAGTACAAATTCTTTCTGAATGAGCCCATCTAATTGCAAGATAAGAGAAATAAGAGTTGTTCCTATTGCAAGAGACAAAAAACTCATCGTCAAGGAATGTCCTGAATGAATAAAGCTTCGAATTGCCAATCCAAATTCAAGATTAATGAAAACTAATTCTTTGCCGGTGAAATATTTTTTTAGTAGCCATTGAAGTGATTTTATAAAAAATGTCGACACTCCAAAAACCAACATTAATCCCCAGAAAAAAAGAGAACCTATTTTAAGAGAATGACTAAGAAAGATAGCAAAACCCCAAAGGCAGATGAGAAAGGGAATAAAATCATAATACTGAAACTTCCCCAACGAAATTTTTGCCGACTTGAGCTGAACTCCCATGGAAGTTCTCATGAGACCAAAAAAAAGTGGCATCAGAATAGAAAGAGAAAGGGTAAAAAGTATAGGAAAATACAAGATTAACGAATTAAGCTTAAAAGTAGAATTTAAGTCTATCCCTAAGGTTTGAGATAAATACGGCCGTAAAAAACTATACAAAGGGTTTATAGAAAGAATGACAATCAAACTAACAACAGTAAAAACCACAAGGAACTGAAGGATGAGTCCCCAAAGGAGTTCTCCTTTTTGTAATCCAAACAAATGATAGAGGCAAAAATCTTTAAGCCGTGTCACAAGATGAGATTGATAGAAATAAAAGATCCCTACAAGTGAGAGGATCAAACCTACAAGTGCAGAAAGAGACATAAAGTCAGTCAAATATTCCATGACCCTTCCAGTTTGCTCACTCCCCTCCTTGGGGAGCGTGACCTTGAGAGCAAGATCAGGCAATTTTGAAAGTAGATCCTTTTTTAATATTTCAAAATCTTTATCCCGGAATTTAGGAATTAAATAATGATAAGCAAAGCTGCCAGTTGAGCCCGGTCTTAAAAGTCCAGTTGTCTCGACATCTCTCAAAGGCAAGTAAATTCTCGGAGCGAGTGAAAAACCTCTTAATCCTTGAGAACTATCTTTAATAACTATCCCGAGAATTTTAAATTTTTTCTCTCCTACTTTTAACTCTTCACCAACTGCAGCTCCCCAAAGTCTAGCAAGATCTTGAGAAATATAAAGGCCTTGAGATTCAAACTTGCCATTCGCGAGAGTAATCGCCCCATAAAATGGGAACCCTTGTTCAAAGGAGCGAATTTCAACGAGTCTTGTTTGAGCATTTTTTTCAAGTCTTACCATCGAATAAATATCAATCAGTTTGTAACTTTTATGTGGGATCGAATCTAAAACTGAACGTAGTGATTTTTTTTCGTCATCCAGTAAATCTCTTCTCGCACTGACAACGATATCTGAGGTGAGTAACTCCTTTGCGTTCGCATCCAGTTTACTTTTCACTTGCTGGGAGACGACATTTATGGAGGCAAGGCCTATCATTCCTAATGAAAGGATGAAAATAAGTAATAAATAGAAAAGGGGATACTTTTTAATCTCTTTGATTAAAAAGATCTTATAAATCACGCCAAACTCCCGTGCTCCAGATGAACAATACGGGAACATCTTTTTGAAAGATCCTTATCATGAGTCACTAAGACAAGAGTGGTATTCGTATCCGAGACCATCTTAAACAAAAGATCCATAACCTTCTCACCAGTTTCTTCATCCAAATTACCACTCGGCTCATCAGCAAATAAAATTTTTGGCTTTGTTGCCAAAGCTCTCGCAATTGCCACCCTTTGGCACTCGCCACCACTCAATTCGGAAGGCAAATGTCCCCCACGAGAAGCTAGCCCAACTTTTTCAATTAATTCTTCAGCAGTCTTTATTGCATCCGTTTGCTTTAAAAGACTTAATGGCAAAAGAATATTTTCAAAAGCAGTGAGGGTCGATACGAGATGGAACTGTTGAAATACAATTCCCATATTGATCGCCCTAAAAATTGTTAACTCCTTCTCATTGAGCTTGCCTAAACATTTATCATCAACCCAAATTTCTCCTTCATCCAATTGATCCAGTCCTGCCATAAGTGACAAAAGTGTAGATTTTCCTGAGCCAGACTTTCCAACAAGGGCCAGTGTCTCTCCTGTTTGTATTTCAAGCGTAATCCCTTTCAAAACTTCCAACCGAGAAAGCCCAAGCCCATAATTTTTTTTCACGTTAATTAATTTCATCATAATAAGGGCCTCAACGCTTTCAGAACAGTTTGCGCCATAATTTTATGTCCAGCTGTATTTGGATGAATACCATCAGGTAGATTAAGTTTTGGCTTTCCACCTACACCCTCAAGTAAGAAAGGTAATAAAGGAATCTTGTATTTTTTTGCAAGACTGACAAAGAGTTTTTCAAAACTCTTTCTATAAGTCTCACCATAGTTAGTAGGCATTTTCATTCCAACGAGTAAAATTTTAATGTCAGAAGCCTTTGCCTTCTCAATGACTTCAGAAAGATTTTTCTCTGATTGTTCTAGTCTTAATCCTCTAAGACCATCATTTGAGCCTAGGGCGAGAACTATGATGTCAGGCTTTGACTTTAAATACCATCCTAGTCTTTTCACTCCACTCGCAGTGGTTGCACCACTAACTCCCCCATTGATAACTTTTGTAGAGGGAAATACCTTTTTTAGCTCTTGTTCAATAAGTGCAGGAAAAGCCTCTTCCCTGGAAAGTTGGTAACCTTCCGTAAGTGAGTCGCCTAAAAAAAGTATTGTTTTCGCATGAGCTGCAAAACTCATGAGTATCATTAGAAGAGTCACTAACTTCATTATTTTCCTTCAAAATATTTTTTATAACGAGAAGGGCGAACAGAAAAGCTTAGCCACAAAACAGGATAAAAAAGACCATTCATCCAAGGAAAAACACAATCAAAGTTTATGTCATCAACAATTAAAGAAGATTTATCATTTATAGAGACAACTTTATGAACATGCTTCCATTTCGCTAGAGGCCATGGAATCTTGAAGCCCTCGTCAATAAAAAACCACTCTTTATCAGTTTGCTGTTCGTCAGTGATATGGCTTACCCATTTTTGGGCGGGTCCAATTGACTTTAAATTTAAGTGGACTTCATTACCGGCAGAGCATCCATCGAAACGTTCCACATTAAGTGTTACAAATGGTGGCTTGAGGGCCATGAAAAGATCTTTGGTAAATCCTTTCTTTACGACGCTTAACTCACAAGGAACAATTGTCTCAAACTTTAGTTTCATTTTTTCTCTTTCAATTTTTGGATTTCCTCTTTGAGAAGAACAATATCTTCTTTCATGCGAGCGATTTCACCATGGAGCTTATTAATCTCCCTTACATTTTGGTCAATCCTTTCCATTTTGTTTTGTCCATCCATACTATCATTCTTGAAATAGGTCTGCTCTGACTTCTTGAGATAACCAAAGTCTTCTGCCATGCTTGTCGAATAAATAATGAGAGATGTCAAAATGAACAAAATTTTCATGGAAACTCCTTGCCATCATTTTCTTAAGTACACACTTATAATACCACACTTCTTACACATATTAAGTACTTGATTTGATGTCGATGATTTTTCCACGATAACCCAGTCTGTATGATAAAAACCCCAGGCCATACGAGAAAACAATAAAATAGTGGAAAAAAGTGATCATAGGAAAGAGTAAAATGTTTCTTCTCCGAGAAGCAAGACTAAGGCCCATCATGAGAATTAGACAAAAATAAAGACGACCGAAAAACAAAAACCAGTAGGGATAAAAAATAACAAGTAAATGGCCAAGGACAAAAATTGAGGGTAGCCAAAAATGAAATTCTCCAGAGATGGATTTTTCCTTAATTATTTGTGATCGATAAAAGCCTGAAAGGAAGCTACTTGAAAAGATGGAGGCAATATTACTTGATCGAAAATGCCCTACCATTAGTAAAGGATGGTAAAATATTTTAGCCCCATGCCCTTCTAAATCCAAAAGAACTGAAATTTCTTCATTTTGTAAATAGTCCTCTGGAAACCGAAGGTCATTAAATAATGCCGAGCGCACCCATAAATTACGAGAGCTGAGTTTTTTTTCATCTGTCGATTCTAGTAATTTTCCAAAGCTTCTATGCCTCGCAAAGGTTTTGCCAGTGCAGAATGGTGAAGAGAGCGCCATGGCATGCGCCTCGGCCAAATAGTTCATTTTTTTTGCTGGGATATCAGGGCCTCCCAGAACATCCACTTTATTCTGACTTAAAATGGGAAGTACAGTCTCAAAATATTTGGGGAGTAAATAAACATCTTCGCCCAGAAAAAAGGTCCACTCATATTTAACAAGCTCTCTTGCTAAGTTTTTTGCTTTTCCTGGAGATTGTCTCGAAGGGAGGTCTAAAATAGCAACTTCAGATGTAAGAGTATTTGCTCTTGAAATAGTTGAATCAGAAAGTGGAATTCCATTGGCAACTAAAATTAATTGCCAATTTTCAACTGCTGGGTGCAAGGATTCCAGACATTTTAATAGCAGATCTTCTCGACCATGAGTTATGATTATAATAGAGAATGAAACCACAAGGATCCTTTTTGAATTTATATTTAAATTTCTATCATCATAGCATTATTGTCAGTTGCAATGAAGAGGTCTTGATAAAAAAATTACAAGATGAATTCAATTATTTCTTGGCAGAAAAGACGGAAGAAACGCCAGCGACTCTAATTGAGATTTTTAAAGAGGTTCCCCCTGAACTTCCATCAATGATCGCAGTTAAGGTATTGGATACTTGCAGTGTTTATAAATTGGGTCAGAGACAATATCTTCGCTATTATAATGGTGCCCTCGCTGTACTAGATAAGTACGAAGAAACTGTTCGCCTTTATTCACTTGATTTAGATCAACTCTTTGAACTTGCTTATCTTGCAATTCACACAAAACTGGCAAAGGAATTGGACCTCAAGGGGCTTTGCCGAATGCACTGTCTTGGTGTCTCCCTCGGTGATCTAAATGCCTTAATTATGCTTCCTCCAAAAGGAGGTAAGTCCACTCTTCTTGCTCATTTGTTGGACAACCCAGAACTAAAAATTATCGCAGATGATATGACAATTATCGACCTGTCAGGAAAGATTCACGCTTTTCCAGGATCCCTAGGCATGGACGTAAAACCCGAGGATGGACCCCTCTCCAAACTTAGCTGGACAAAATTTAGCCGAACTCAGTACCCACCGAAATGGTTTGCAGGACTATCTGAATTCAAGACAAGAATTGAAACTCATGCAGAAAATAATAAGAACCTATTAATTGCTGGCCATAGAATTTCTCAAGGCCAATCAATTCTCACACCGGTCAAGAAATGGAAAATGATCCTTCCTCTTTTTGAGCACCTTATCTTCGGATTTGGCTTACCTCAAGTGCGTGAGATGTTTTTAAGCTTTAACTTTTTTGACTATCTAAAATTGCCCTATCATTTAATGATTAGATGCATTTGCGCCTTGCAACTGCTCAGAAAATCTCGATGTTTCTATTTTTATATGGGACCAGACCTTCCCTATAACGCACAATTAATTCTTAATCAATTATATGAGCAACAAGAATGAAGATTTCGATTATTGGCCTTGGCTGGTTTGGATCGGCACTTGCGACAGATCTAGCTGAGAATTACAAAATTAGTGGAACGACTAGAACTCCTGAGAAAGTGACACTCTTTAAATCTAAAAATATTGATGCTGAAGTTTTACTCCCTCCCGATAGGCCTTCATCTGAACTTTTGAATTCTGATGTTATTGTCCTTAACATCCCACCATTCCTTGGCCAGCTAGAGTGGTTTAAATCTTGGCAATGGAATCAAGCTTCACACCTTATCTTTGTCAGCTCCACTTCCGTCTATGGAGATGAAGGAATTTCAGTTGATGAAAGGACACAACCTTTTCCAAACACAGAAAACGGTAGAATCCTCATGGAAGAAGAGAATTGGGTGAAAACATTTTCAAAATATTCGATCATCCGTTTTGGTGGACTCTTAGGGCATAATCGTCACCCGGGTAAATTTCTTAGCGGAAGAAAGAATTTAGCGGGGGGACAGAGTCCAGTTAATTTGATTCATCTTGATGACACAGTCGGTTTTACTAAACTTGTGATTGAAAAAAAACTTTTTGGAGAAACTTTTAATCTTGTTCATCCTAACCATCCCACAAGATCAGAGTATTATGAAAAATACTGTCGGGATAATCACTTGCCTTTGCCTGAATTTGATTCTTCAAGAGCTGAAGGAAAAATCGTCTCTTCGAAAAAAGTGACTGAATTGTATTCTTTTAAAAGGTCAATCTCTTAAATCTTTTTTCCATTAATATCTAAAAGTTCCACTTCACCAGTTTCTTTTTTGATATTAAACATTTCGACACCAGAAGTTTCTTTTTTCACATCAATATTTCTTTTTTCTGGTCTTGCGAAGGCATTTCCAAGGCGAGCAAAGCTATAGGCTTTTTTAGCTTTTGAACTCAATAGTATGATTTGTTCTTTCTTTTCATCAACAACAACATTAGAACTACCAATTCCTTGTTTTGACCTTAAAACTCTTATTGGCGACACATTTCCTGAAATACTTAAATTAAAAGTAAGGACATCTCCTCTTCTTTCTAACACAACAATGGCATTATTTTTTTCATCAATATCTAGAGCTATAATGTCTTCCAAAAGCGTGTTCTTTCCAGCAATCACAGAAATCTTTTTATCCTCTATGAAGATCATGTCTTTGTACCCAGCAACCTCGAGTCCACTTTTTCCATGTACCTTCCTAGCAAGAGTCGAGGACTTTGATTTATACAAAGTGTAACAGATTTCTGGTATGCTCTGTTTTGACTTTCCATCTCCATACTTACTTGACGCTAAGGAACATTGAGAGACAGATTGATCTTCATCAGTACCGTAGGATACAAAGGGCAATGAAATCAAAATAATAAGTAACAATCTCATTTTTTACCTTTTGATCTAAGGAATCACTTCACCGGTCATTACGTTATTCTTTGAGCCACCAGTAGCTGCGGTGGCTTGCAAGATAGCGGTATAAGCCCCCACTGTAGCGCCATTGGCAAGAAAATTGACTTGGACAGTGCATGTTGCATTCGCTGCCAAAACAGAACCAGTGCAGTTATCTGTAGCCTTTTGCCACATTGTTGAATTGGCCCCTGTCACAGAAACAGTAACCGCTGAAGTCTCTATTTCTCCGACATTTTTTAGCGTGTAAGTATGAGTGACATTATCAAACTGTTGCCCATAATCATCTGGCTCAGGAGGAGTTGGGCTGGCAAAACCTGTAACCCAAGAGAGCTCTGCAGGAAGCAAATAAGTAAAGCCCCCTCCTTTAGCAACTGACTGATTATCGGTATTTGTGACAACCACATCAACGACTCCCGAAGAAGCAGAGGAAGGCGTTACACATGTTACAGATGTTGAACTATTGAGGGTAACCGTCGTACAAGGAGTTCCATCGATTGTTGCGGCAACTCCTGCCAAAAAACCAGTCCCAGTGATAGTGACTGATGTTCCGCCGGCCTGAGTTCCAGACGATGGAGATAATGATGAAATGACTGGAGGAGCTTGAAACGTAAATGCAGAAGTTTTGTAGCCATATTGGTTATCATTATTTGTCACTCTTACCATTACTAATCCAGCACTACTAGCGATTGTCGTGCAAGTAATGGTTGTGCTATTTACCACGACAACACTTCCACATAGACCACTGCCAACTTTAACAAGTGTTGTTGCACCTACTATGAATCCTGTACCAGTAATCGTAATATTTGTTCCACCACCTATAGGGCCTAGGAGAGGGCTCACACTCGCCACAGTTGGAGTAGCTCTGTAAGTATAAGCCGAAGTTTTAGTTCCCGGTTGTCCATCACTATTTGTGATCGTCACATCAACGACCCCAGCAGCTCCACTTGGAGTGATACACTGAAAAAGTGTTGGACTTATGTAACCAACCCCTGTGCACGCTGCGCCTCCAAAGGTCATTGTTGCACCAGGAGTAAAACCCGTTCCTGTCACCAAAACTCTCACTCCACCAGCAAGAGGTCCACCATCAAAATCTAAACTGGTTATTGTTGGCGCTGCCCTGTACGTGTAAGCAGAAGTTGTCGTGCTCGATTGCCCATCTAGATTCAAAGCTTGAACATCGACTGCTCCACCCGCAAGATTTGGAGGAGTTATACATGTAGCTTGATAGCTACTTATTCTCGCGAAACTCGTGCATACAAGTCCACCAAAATAGACTGTAGAAGTCGTTTCAAAACCAGAACCATAAAGAGTCACTGAGGTCCCACCTGATAGAACACCACCTGAGGGGGAGACAGTTGTTACTTGTGGAATGGCAGTGTAGGTAAAATAAGCTGAAGCTGAATTTTGGCTATCGTAGTTTCCAACTATGACCGACTTTTGCCCGGCCAAACTCGGAAGAGTTGTACAACGAATTTTTACGGGACTATCTACGATCACATTACTACAGAGTACAGGCCCAATGGTGACAATTGCGCCTTCTAGGAAACCAGTACCATTAATCGTAAGTTCTTGTCCTCCGGCCAGGATACCAGCAGTCGGCGAAAGAGAAGTTATAGTTGGTGCCGGTCGATAGGCGAAGCCTTCAATTAGAGAATCAGTCTTGTTTGCCTTCCCCTCAACCAGAACATTCACAATAACGGGTGAATTCTTTTCAGGAGTTAAACAAGTCACTGAAGTGTCATCTATAACATTCAAGTCAGTGCACTTATCAGATCCGAATGAAATCTTTTCAACTGTCTTAAATCCACTTCCCGTTATTGTTACCAAAGTTCCACCCGCAAGTGGTCCTCCAAGAGGCTCTATGGACTCTACAACAACTGGCTCCCCCTCTAATAGTTGAGGATTGCAACCAACAAGCAGCGAGAGCCCCATTACAAAGGTGATTAAAGAAATAAGCCTAAATGAAATAAAAGTATTCACTCTATGTTTAATCGGATGATTGCCAAGAAAAATTAGAGCGATTTGAAAGCCGCAAAAAAACGAATACAGTCAACTACTATGAAGGTCAAAATCTTTTATAAATTTCCATAACTTCTTTTTCTGTCAGAAGAGACCCATCAATTCCCTTCTCCTTTAAAAAGTCTGGGTTATACATTTTCGAGATCGCTCGCTCTCCCCCATCACACATGAAAGTCACAACACGTTTGCCAGGACCAATTTTTAAGGCCGTCTTAAATGCGCCAGCAAGATTAAGCATAGAGGACATACCCATCACCAGACCTTCTTTCTCACGTAAGTACATGGCCAGTGTTGTTAGTTTCTGATCATCAATCGTGTAACACTCATCTTGATGAATAAATTTGAAGTTCTCTTGATAGCGAGTAATCCCTACCCCTTCAGTCATCGTGTAGGACCCATCAGACTTAAACTCTCCAGACTCAAAATAGCTCGCGATACCACTTCCCATAGGGTCTGGGACAACAACTCTGATCTGTTGATTTTTTTCCTTCATATATTTAGAAACACCAGCAGCAGTTCCACCAGAACCAGCAGCAACAACAACAGCATCTATATTTCCTGCCATGTCTTGATACATTTCTGGTGCAGTGTAGAGATAATGGGAAAGATAGTTGTCTGGATTATCAAATTGATTCGCCCACCAGTAGTCTGGAGAACTTTGACCAATCTTTCTACCTACTTTGAAAAAGTGTCTTTCGTCAGTAAATGGGACAGCTTCAGTTTCTACGACCTGGGCTCCATAAAGACTAAGAACCTTATGCTTTTCAGGCGCCATCCCCTTCGGCATAACCACAATCACTTTATGACCTAGTGCTTGCCCAACCATGGCCAAACCAATTCCAGTATTCCCGGCAGTTCCCTCGACTATTGTCATTCCTGGTTTCAAGTCACCACGGGAAATGGCTTCAATAACCATATTGAGTGCCGGGCGATCTTTGATAGTTCCACCCGGATTTAGGTTTTCACACTTCATGAAGATCTCACAACCCGTTAAAGCACTTAGACTTTGAACTTTCAAAATCGGCGTATTTCCAATAACTTGAAGAAGACCTGTCGATTTGAGTTTGTTTTTAAGATCCATTGAATTTTCCCAGTGTCAGCGGTAATTTTATATGAATCATTTATACTCCAAAAGGCACTCAATGTCTTCTAAACTGGCCCAGTTTTTACATAGTAATCGCTATCAAGCGGCGACTATTGTGATGAATATTCCTCAAATTAGGCAATCACTTGACGAACTTATCTGTTTACTTTTCCCTCAAAGAGGCTGCAAGAGCTCAGGGAACCTCGGCAATATTGAAGCGCAACTTCTTGATTTAAAAAAACGCTTTAACGACTACATCACCTCACTTTCAGTTCTTGATCCTACATTGAATAAAGAGGGAGCAGAAAAAGTGGAGGAATTTTTCAAATCATTGCCTGAGATTGCTCTAAAACTTGATACAGATGTTGCAGCTGCATACATCGGAGATCCAGCGGCCTACTCTAAAGAAGAAGTTATTATTACTTACCCGGGCTTTTATGCAGTTTGTGTTTATCGCCTTGCCCACGCTCTTCATTTATTGAAAATACCTCTCCTGCCTCGACTTATGAGTGAATACGCCCATGAAAAAACGGGAATTGATATTCACCCGGGAGCTCAAATTGCAGAAAGTTTTTTTATCGATCATGGAACTGGAGTGGTGATCGGAGAGACCAGTATTATTGGTAAGAATGTTAAGATCTATCAGGGCGTGACTCTAGGTGCTCTTAGTGTGAAAAAGAAACTTCAATCCATTAAGCGGCACCCTACCATTGAAGATGATGTCGTGATTTATGCCAACTCGATCATTCTTGGTGGAGAAACAGTTGTTGGCAAAGGATCCATCATTGGCGGTAACGTCTGGCTTACAGAAAGTATGCCAGCAGGTAGTGTTGTCTTTAATAAATTAGAAACTGGTCATACCTTAGGAGCCTCCGATGGAAATAGTCCCATCTAAAGTATCAAACTGGCTTAATGAAAAAAAATCTTTTCATTTCCTGGATGTTCGCCGGCCAGATGAAAGAGAGAAATGCTCTCTTGGTGGATTCCATATTCCATTAAATGAATTAGAACAGCGCTTTGAGGAGTTACCTCGAGATAAAACTCCTATTATTGTTTACTGCCATCATGGAGTGAGAAGTCTTTATGCAACACAATTTCTCAAGTACCATGGCTATGATGCTCTCTCTTTGGCCGGCGGTATTGACCTATGGTCTCAAGAGATTGACCCAACTGTGCCCCGCTATTAAGATAATCCTTAGGAGATAACTATGTTTGGAATACCATATAAAATTTTTGCTTCAATTCTTGTTGGCACGGCCATTATTCTTGCCGTTATCTTTGCTGTTGGTTTGCCCATGAACTTTATCAAATAGTTTACAGCTAATTCGCGGCATGGATCCGGCCCAATACTACATCACCACTTTAACGAATGCCGCACAAAAACTTGGGCCAATTTTATTGTTTCTCGTACTTGGGTACATTGTTTTTATCAAACTTCCCTTCTGGTTTTTCGTAAAAGTCCAAAAAGAAAATCGTCCAAAGACTGAAGACAAAAAGTTAGAACCACAACTTGAAACAAAATCTTCCGCAGAAAAACTCAAACACTACCAAGATCTTATGGATGAAAAACATAAGAAGAGAGAGCAGCAAAGGCAGGAAGAAAAAATCAGACAAGAGAGAAAAAAAGAAGAAAGAGAAAGAATAAAATCTGCTTCTCGCCCCCCCCAATCTGCCAGTGAACTCTTTAAGTTGAAAGAGGGAGAAATCATAACGAAGAAGGAACTAAAAAAACGCTATCATGAACTTTTAAAACAAAATCATCCTGACAAATTTTCGTCTCACAGCTTGGATCTAAAAAAAGTGGCCGAAAAGAAAACAAAAGAAATCAATTCGGCCTATCAAGAACTTATAAAGAAAATCTCTTAATCATTTAACTAAGAAAAGTGAAATTTGCGGGAAGGCCGTAATAATCGTCAGGCCCAAAATCATGACCACCAGAAATGGGAGGACTGACTTAATAACGTCTGTTAGAGGCTCCTTAAAAATACCAGAGGCCACAAAAAGATTAATTCCAATTGGTGGAGTCAAATACCCTATCTCAAGGTTAACTATCATAATAATGCCAAAATGAATTGGGTCGATCCCATAGTGGATGGCCATGGGAGTTAGAATGGGTGCCAAAACAAGAATGGCACTCATTACATCCATAAAGCATCCAACAATGAGAAGAAGGATATTTACCGCAACAAGGAAGCCAAGTTTAGTTGAAATCTGAGCAGACATCCAATCCACCATCTGCTGAGGTAGCTCTTCTAGAGTCATAAACTTATTTAAACTAACTGCAAGGATAAGAATAAGAAAAAGCATACCCAGCATTTCTGCTGTCTCGGCAAAAACTGGAAGGAGTTTTTTCCAATTCACTTCACGGTGAATGAATAACTCCACAATAAAAGCGTACACGACGGCAACAGCAGCCGACTCGGTCGCTGTAAAAAATCCGGTATAAATCCCACCAAGAATAATAAGTGGCATAAGAAGCGATAAAATCCCTTTTTTCAAATCTACTAACAAGGCCTTCGGACTAAAAGAGAGATTATTAAATTTAGGCGAAGCATAGAGCATGTAACCAGCAAGAACTAAAACAAGGACAATACCAGGTCCAATTCCGGCCTTGAAAAGATCAACAACACTCACTCCGGCCATGATAGCAAAAATAATCATTGGAATACTTGGAGGGATGATAATCCCTAGAGTTCCCCCAGTAGATAAAACACCCATAGAAAGTTTTTTTGAATAGCCAGCTTGAAGAAGTGCTGGATACATCAAAGAGCCAATCGCAATTAATGTCACAGGTGAGGATCCTGAAATTGCAGCAAAAATGGCGCATGATAAGATAGATGCGACACCCATACCACCAGGAATTCCGGCCGTGGCCGACTTCGCAACATTTATGAGCCTCTGAGAAATGCTCCCCTTTGTCATTACTTGTCCCGCTAGGACAAATAAAGGAATCGCCAAGAGAATTTCCTTATCGGCGGCATAAAAGATATCCCCTATCACCACCATCATATTCTCATCAGAAACAGTGACGTAACAGATGGTTGCCAGAGCACCCATGATGACAAACAGAGGAAGCCCAAAAAGAAGAGAAATAATAATCGAACCAATAATTAATAATCCGGTTGTCATTAGTGTACAGCTCCTGGATCTTTTTCACGTGGAAAGAAAATAAAATAAAGATAACGAAGACTCATTGATGCGAAAGCATAAGGAATGATGAGTTGTAAGACCCACATAGCCACATCAATGATGACATTTCTATCCGCAAACTCTTTTGACTCAAGTACATAAAGAATCGAATAGTACGTCATGGCACTCGTGAAAATAAAAACTAGTAGATTATGAAATCGAAGATAAAATTTCTTCAGGGATCCTGTCCAAATTTTATCCGCAATTTCAGGTCTGAGATGCTCCACTTTATGAGTCACTAAAATAGCCCCAATAAATCCGGCCCAAATCATGAGATAAACTGCACCCTTTTGGGCCCAAGGTATACCAGTTTGATAAATCTCTCTCGAGGCAACATCCATCACAACAAAAACAGTGAGGATAAAGATTAGAACTGAAGCCACAAACCTTTCAATCTTAAATAGCTTATCTAAAATCTTTCCCATTATTTTTTTGCCTTGAATGCTTTTTTCCCGTCCAAAATAAGTGTGTAAATCTTGGCGGCCTGACCACCAATATCTTTAACGGCTTGCTCAGCAAGACCTTCAGAGGTTTTTTGATAAGCCGCTTTTTCTGAAGCATTTAAAACGTAAGTGTTTACACCCGACTCTTTTAAAACATCTAACAAACTTGATCCAAGCTTTCTGACACTTGACCGGACACCTGCTGCCTGAGCATTTCCTGGTCCCATCAAAATTTTTCTATCATTTTCAGAGATTTTATCCCAAAACTTTTTGGAATAGATGATCGCCCCAGGTTGATAGATATGATTTGTAACGGTGTAGAATTTAATTGCAGTTTGCCACTCTGCCGCCAGAGTAAATAGTGGAGTATTATCAAAGGCCTCAACGACTCCCGTTTGCAATGCTGGAAGAACTTCAGGAACAGCAATTGCAACAGGAGAAGCTTGAACTTTTTTCCAATAGGCCAAGTGAACTTTAGATTCTTGTGAGCGGATTTTTACACCTTTCAAGTCAGTTGGTGATTTAACAAGTTTTGTCTTATGCCCAATACTTCTCCATCCGTTCTCTGCCCAAGTCACCATGACAAATCCCTTGTCGGCAAAAAGTTTCGTAAAAGGCTCTAAAAGGTAATTATCCAAAACATAATCCGCTTCTTCTGAGCTCTCAAAAAGAAAGGGAACTTCTAACAAATCAAGCTCTGGAACAATACTGGCCATGGCGGCACAGGTGAGTCCACCGCCCTCAATATTGCCTCGGCGAATTTTTTGCAAAATTTCAAGCTCTCCACCGAGCTGTCCACCCAGAAAAATTTTAATTTTGGCCTGGTTATTACTTTCTTTTGCAACTCGAGTTTTAATATCTTCTAATGAGTCAGACCAAGGTGTTCCGGCAGGAGCAATCGTTCCAAACTTAATTGAGAGCTCTTTTGCCATAACATTCATGGAAAAGAGGACATTTAAAATCAATAAATATTTCATCCAGTTTCCTTTTAAAAAAGATCATCCATTTTTTCGAGCAACTTCTGTGCTTTCTTTTTCTCTAAAGAATTTTCAGGTCCTAATTCTGGATGAGTATCAAACTTTGATGCAATGACATCTTTAAGAGTTTGCTCAAATTCTTTTTTCTTACCCACTTTAGTAAAGTAAACATCCGCCATTAACACCTTTGTTCCCAAATATTCAGGAGCAATCTTTAATGACTTTTCAAATTGATCCTTGCTCTTATTCATATCCCCACCAGCAAAAGATGGCGCGATAGCATAAAATCCTCCCCAGTAACGAGAAGTCGCTCCATAAAAATAATCAGGCTGAAGTTTTTCAACAGTATTGATCATCGCTTTAATTGTCGTCTTGTATTTTAGAGCAGCAGCAATTCCTGTGAATTTGGCCCATTTCCCTAAACTGGCAGCTGTCCAATAAATTGCAGGCACTTCATTTTTTGTAAGTAACCCTAGAGACTCTTCAACTGTTTTGCCAGACTTTACACTTTCTTTAAATTTGTCATTCAACGCCATGGCCTTTTCACCAAAGCTTGCAGCAACTTCATAATATTTTTTCTTTTCTTCAATATTCTCTAAATGACAATCGGCAAGGAGATAGTAACCACGAGTTAAATAAACAAGAGTCTCTAAATCATTTGGTTGAGCCGCATGAAGGGATTGAAAATTTGAGAGGGCCTTTAGTAATACTTCTTTATCACCTCTTCCCTTCCAATTTTTTAAGCTTTCATCTTTTAAAGTTTTTAATTCTTTCTCAGTAAGAGTCACGATTTGGGTTTTATTATCCCAGCCAGAATTTCGGCTTGCGCAGGAAAAAAGTAAAAGGCTACACAAAAAAAATACAATTGTTGATGTATTCATTGAAACTCCTATAAAAGTTGTTAACTATATTAGATTAAAAAAAATTCATCGGATGTGCAAAGACTGAAAGTGAGTGATGATCAAACTTTAAAGTTTACCAAAACGGGCGGTTAATCCGAGAGTGTATTGAGAGTCATAGTGATTTTCATCGTTACGTATTAAGGTTACACCTGCATTAAGAGCAAGATTTGAAGCAAAAGCTATCTGCAGACCGGCCCCCGCATAGGGATCAACCCTTAGTGGATTTTCTATAGTTTCAGTAACGCCTGCAGTTGTTACTTCGGATTTGCCCTGTGAAGCGCGCCCGCCGGCACGAACGTAGACTCCTAAAAATTGGCCTAGGCCCAAGGTACTCCTAACTCCTACAGCTGCTCGTTGAGACTTATCGAGAACCTTTTGATTAGTACTTGGATAATCATTTCGAGATTGGGCTTCGGTATACTCTAACTCACCCGATAATAGAGTTGAGCCATAAAGAATTCTTGCGCCATAAGTTGCTCGATTCACGTACCGAGCAGGTTCTGGATACCTTACCAGAGAAGTCTCTACTCCATAGAGTGGTTCTAAGGTCAGTTTGTTTTCAGCCGCTTCCACAAATTGATAGAGAAATAGAGAGATGATTAAAACGACTAATTGTTTGATTGTGTTCATAAAGATATTCTATCTTTGATATGGAAGCTGAAACAATAGTGAAAAAAAATCCTCAAGAATTAAAGATCATGGTCCTCAATGCTCAGGACCTGTTTCTTTTTATGGACAAATATGATCAAACATCACTTGAGGACTTAACTGAGATAAAGTGGAATCTCATGAGTTCAAGTCTCATTAACAACAAGTCTAAAGAAAAATGTCTTTCCTTGGCCCGAACAATTCATGATTCGGGAGCAGATATTATTATGATGACTGAAGTTGGAGGTCATGAATCTCTGGCAAATTTTGCTCACTTTGTGATGAATGATGAATACATTTCTCTCTCGCTCCCATCTAATTCAGACAGAGGAATTGATCTAGGTTATCTCATCAAAAAAACTCTCCCCTATGAACTAGCTATTCATTCTCATACGGATTTTAGCCTTCCAAAATCTGACAGAAGATTTTCAAGAGATGTCTTAAGACTAGACCTCATTCGAGATGAAAAAATTGAGATGATTTTACTTTTAGTTCATATCAAATCAAAACTGGATCTGAGAAAAGCAGACTTTGAAGGAAGGACTCAAAGATCTTTGGAAATTCAAGGGCTGTTAGAAATTTACAATAAACTTCTCGTTCATCAAGTTCCTATTCTTGTGGGCGGAGATTTTAATGGTCACGCAGGAGAAAAAGATACTGAAGAGGAATTTAAATCCATTTATGAAAAAACTGATCTAAAAGATATTGCCTATCTTGCTAAAATTCCTGACGAAGAGCGATTTAGTTACATCTATTTCACTCGTGGCGGTAATCGTTTTGTTCAGCAAATTGACTACCTCTTTATTTCTGAGAAGTTCTCTCACCTGATAGACCCTTCTGAGTGCTGCTTCCCCCGTTATAAAAACTCTGCAGGCTCCCCAATCCCTATTCCAAAAAGAATGGAGCAAAAATCAACTCTCCCCTCAGATCACTACCCCTTCTTAGCAACTGTAAAGATCCTGTAATTTGCACCGCATCACCTTAATCCTCTGGCCTTTTCCGGTCATTATGCTATTTTTATTTTTCAAAACCATTTCACCTTAACTGAGAGGATACATGGCCTACGACAACAAAAAAGACCCTAAAGACAAAATTCGTATTGATATCACTGATGGATTCGCAGTTGAACGCGCCTTAAAAAAGTTTAAAAGACTTTGTGATGCTTACGGGATTGTTAAGGAGTATCGTTCTCGTGAAGCCTATGAAAAACCTTCAGTAAAAAATAAGTTGAAACTTGAAGCCGCTGAAAAACGCAGAAAAAAGACCAATTCAAAAACTGGTCGTGGTCCAAAGAAAATCTGATTTTTTATCATATGGGCCACAATACACCATGTGGCCCTTTCAATCATGACTGCCAACTTTCCTTGTCCCCAATATCTTTGAATATCCTCAATCTTATAGGTTAAAATCTCTTCACTTCAAGTAAAAACAATTACTTGCATTGACTGCCAGCTAGGTAAAACTTTTATCTGAACTATAAGTCATTAATTAGCCGATAATGGGAAAACAACTTAGATTTTTTCGGAGACATTTTTATGAAGTCCCATCCATTTTTTAAACATCTCGAAGCTGGCTTTGGCTTAACTGAAGCCATGCTTGCAGCTGGACTAATGGGCGGTATTGCCTTGATGACGGCAAAATTAAATACTGATATGACAAAAAGTGCCAAGGGAACTGAAGTAAAATTTGAGTACCAAAGTCTTCACTCAGATATTCGTGCTTGGTTAACCAATGAAGATGCCGCCTATGCGACTTTCAATGGATCCACTGGGATAGACCTTACCACCTGTAATGGAAACTCCAACGCTGCAGCTCCAGCAACTTGTCAAATTACTGCTATCAAATACCCAGCGGGATCTACGACCACTACAAAATGGGCGGTAGGTACGTATTCTTCTACCGGTACAAGTGGCAAAAACAGTGGCTACACCACTGCAAATTTAATTGAAATAGACAGCGCGTGGCTGTCAAGTTACGTGAAAAATTCAGCAGCCACAACTGCCGGCTTGCCAGGCACCGGAGAAGTGATTCTCAATCTTAGGTATGAAAATCTGGGTTATAGAACCCGCGCCAGTGGGGTTCAATATACTGTTAAGCAAATTCCTATTCGGGTCACTGTAAATGGATCCGACTTAACAACAGGTGCTGTTGCCGCATCGGGATCTGGTAGTAGTCAGTGGCTTGACTTTGCGGATATGAGCGGGATTTATTACGCTTCTGGTGGCGTAAGAATCGGTGCGACTGGGGCAGTTTTCGATGGACCTTCACTTATCATGGGTACAGGAAATACTACCACCTCAACTAATTCTGGAGCTCTCGGAAATTCAAACTATGTAAGTGGGATCTCTTCATTTGCTATTGGACATGGTTCTGTTGCGACAACAACAACCAGCTCAGGCGGTACGGGTGGACCCATGTCAGCGATTGCCATTGGTCGCTCCAACACTGCCAGTGGTAGTGAATCTACCTCGATTGGATACGGTAACGTGGCCACTGAGCGCTTCAGTATGGCCCTTGGTACGGCAAGCTACGCTCTCGGCTACGCAAGTATGGCCCTCGGTGTTTGGACCATTTCCTCAGGACATAACTCACTGGCAACTGGTTACTATTCAGAGTCAAATGGTGGTTGGTCTAACAGCTTTGGTAGTTATACTAAGGCCAATGGAGAGGGCTCCATGACTATGGGAGATAACTCTACCAGTACCTATTTAGTGAATGCTACAGACAACTCATTTGCCTCACGATTTGCCAATGGTTACAGCTTTTTCACAAATCCTAACGTATCTCCTACTCAAGGAGCCTTTATTACTAAAGGGGGAAATCTTATGGCAGGGGGCTCAAACATTACAGTTGATACTCCTTCCAATACGTCAGCTACAAACTCAATTTTGTCAGGTGTAAATAACAAAGTCACAGGAACTAGTTCCGCCGCTATTGGGTCGGGTAATACCGTGACTTCGAACATAGCCATCAGTGTTGGTACTGGCAACGTCAATAGTGGTTGGGCTTCAGGGACTATCGGTCAAACAAATACTGTATCAGGTGATAAGAGTGTCGCCATCGGTTGGCAAAACAATATTGCAGGAGATAACGCTTTTATCGTTGGTGCTGCAAGTGTGGCATCAGGAAATTATTCTATGGCACTTGGAGTAAGAGCATCTGCCATTGACCCAGGTGCGATGGTGCTCAGTGGTTACCCTGCTGCTTCTTTCAACGTAACCTCCAATGCAATGGCCTATACTGCTCAATATAGATATGATAATCGTGGAGTCACACCTTATGCATGGCCCTACTATGGATGTAATAACACTGCCAACTGTAGTGTGGGGGGACCTGACTCCTATACTGCTCGATTTAAGGGTGGCTATCGCTTATTCACAAACGATCCTGGCTCAACTCAACCAACCACT
>CANHJD010000001.1 GCA_947461145.1 Bacteriovoracaceae bacterium | reverse complement strand
TTTGAGTGGAAAGTAAGGTCAAGCATAGCTCTGACTGCGTAACGGCCTTTAGATGTAAGTCTCATTGTCTTCCTCCATAAATCCAAAAAAGTTGGTAAGTATTTTATCGAGCTCCTAAACCATCCTTGTCGCTCGAAAGATAATCTCACCCTGAATGCCGCTCACTGCAAATCAGACTGAAAATATCTCCTAAATAGTATGACTCTTTCTAAATTCTGACGTCAACTTTTTATTATCGAAGTTCATTTATTATTTTTATTGGCCAACTAAAACACTCAAAAAAATCATATAAATCAATGACTTAGAATATGCAAATGCAAGAATATTTGAGATTTTCAGTAGGGGCAAAAGTTTCCGACGAACTTACTTAGTCATCATGAAGACTATAGAGGGAAAAATTCCTTGTAGGCCCTTCTTCACCTTCAGTGGTGTTGGGATTAATTTTTATCTCCAAAACATAGGGTGTCCAATTCTCTGGTAACTCTCTGAGAAGGCGATTACTAAACTTCATTCCCCATTCAACAAAAAAATACTGCTTATCTTCTAAATATAGGGGTATTTCAAGCTGAAGAACTTCTTCATTTTTTTCCAGGCGATAGAAATCAGCATGAATAATAGATTTTGTTTCTGTGAGAATGGAATAAGTAGGACTAAGTGTTTCCCCCTCACCTATAAAAAATTGAGTGAAGGTCGTTTTCCCGGCACCTAATTGTCCGTCCAAAATAATCAAGGCCGGTACTTTTGCAAGATCTTTCATCTCATAGACAATATAGGGAAGATCACTACGAAAGACTTTTTTCCATTCGCGAACAAGCTTCTTATTCATCCACTAATCTCCGAAATGAGAAGCTCATCCATCGACCTAAAAGCTTCAGGAAAGACTTCAATAAGGCTTGTAGCAGTCATCGGACGCACTCCACATTTTTCTGCGGCTGCTTTACCTGCAAGTGTATGGACCAAAACACCCATGAGAATTGTTCGATTGAGGTTCTCATAAATATTATAAAGGGAATCACGTCGTTTTAAATTTGCTTCTTGCCCAATTAGCCCACCTAAGATCCCAGCTAGGACATCTCCAACGCCACCAGTGGCCATGCCATCGTTTGGAGCATAGTTAAAATATGTTTTACCATTAGTAAAACCAAGATAAGTACATGGACCCTTAAGAATGACTGAGCAATTTATACGCTCAATAACTTCTCTCAAATAATGAAAAGGTTCTTTGATCACATCCTCCAAAGGAATACCAGCAAAACGACTAAATTCGCCAAAATGGGGAGTCATAAGAGTGGGAGCATTCCTAAGAGTAAAAACCTCCGCATCCTCTTTCAGGGAAAGGACATTTATTGCATCAGCATCTAAAACTACAGGTCCTGAAAAATTATTGAGAATTTCAAGCACCAAAACTCTCGCGCGATTTGATCGGGCAAGGCCAGGACCAATGACGATAGAATCATATTTTTCTAAATCCTTGATTAATCTTCCCCATTTATTTTGCTCAAGAGGAATATAGCCAGTCATAACTTCTGGAATAAGGCGAGATATGAATTCTTGATATTGTGGCTCCCATGTTGCAGCGGTCACTAGTCCTGCCCCGACTTTAATAGCAGCAGTAGAAGCCATAACGAGGGCACCAGTTAAACCATGGGATCCGCCAATTACAAGTGTGTGACCAAAAAGTCTCTTATCACCAAATTTATTACGCGGCTGGGGCAATTCATTTTTAATATTTTGATCTATTAAAAACTTATCTCCACCTTTATCCATTAACGGTTTTGGAAGGCCAGATGAGATAATGACAACCTCACCTACTAGCCTTGCTCCATCAGCTTGATAGTAACCAAGCTTTGGGAGAGAGACCGCAAGCGTGAGATCGGCCTGAATGGCATTGCCCTGAATAAAGCCAGTGTCGCCTTCAACTCCAGTAGGAATATCCAATGAAATGGTAAAGGCTTTCTCCTGGTTTATAAGATGAATCACATCATAAAGAAATTGGGATAAAGGAAGCCTCACACCCGTACCAAAAATGGCATCTATCATAATTTTCGGAGATGAATTTTGCTGAAAATAGGCTTCTAATTTCGCGACATCATCAATATAGGCCGTTCTTACGCCATAACTTTCAGTAATTTTTAATTGCTCTTTAACCTCTTGAGAGGAGTCATTCTTATCGAATAACAAGAACGCCCTAGATTCATGTCCCATGCTCGCAAGGTGACGAGCAATTGCCAGTCCAGTGCCTCCATTATTTCCCTTACCAATTAAAAAAATTAATTCTCCGGCGTGAATATCTTCACCAAGTTTTTCAGTGATCGTTTTAGCAGCACCTAATGCAACGTTCTCAATAATTAGCTTTTCTGGAAAGAAGAAGCGTTTTTGAGCTTCAATTTCTAATTCCTTCATTTCTGCTTGAGTGACAATTCTCATTTCATTCCTCGATGGGGTATTTTTTTACAAGAGTACACATTTCTTTGACGACATGACCAAGCCCAATAAATAAGGCTTCAGCAATTATCCAGTGGCCAATATTATATTCTTCAAACTGCTTCTCAGCCAACAGTGGCTCTAATGAATCAAATGTCAAACCATGGCCTGCGTGGTAGCCCCAAGAAGCTGCTTTAATTATCTCTCTGCCACGTCGGTAAGCTACTAAATGCTGGGAGATGTCTTTACCATCTAAAAAATCCTTCGCGTACTCGCCGGTATGGATCTCTACGGCATCGGCCTGGAGCAATAAGCATTTTTTTAAAACATCTTCACTCGCCTCAACAAAAAGAGAGATCTTAGTCAGCGGTGTCTTCTTTTTTAAATTTTCACAAGCTTTTTTGATTCGTTCAAAGTTGTTCTTATCAAGAACATCAAGCCCACCCTCAGTTGTTCTTTCTTGTCTCTTTTCAGGAACAAGACAGACCCAGTCTGGACTGTGAGAGGCAGCAATATCGATCATTTCATCTGAACAACCCATCTCTAAATTCAGCGGAAGACCAAATTTCTTACAAATCTCATGAGTCTTCGGAACGTCGGAGTCCTGAATATGTCTACGATCTTCTCTGAGGTGAATAGTGATCTGGTGAGCACCAGCGGCCAGAGCAACTTCAGCGGCCCTTCTGATCTCTGGGTAGAACTCCCCTCTTTGCTGGCGCAGAGTTGCAACATGATCTATGTTTACTCCAAGTCTAGCGTATTTCATTTTAACCCAAGGCCTTAGTTACAACTTGGGCCAGTTCAGAGCAAATTGTCGTCACAAGTTGCTGATCTCTACCTTCAACCATGACCCTCGCAAGAGCCTCTGTTCCAGAATACCTAAGGAGAATTCTTCCCTCATCTTTAAGCTTCAATTGAGCGGCTTCAACAGCTTTCTGAATTTCTGGAACGTCTTCAAATGGAGTTCTTTTTTGAACAAACACGTTTTCCATTTTCTGAGGAAATAGTTCAATCTCATTTGTTAGCTCGGATAAATCTTTATCATAAAATTTAATGCTCTCGATAACTTTCAGAGCTGCCAATATTCCATCTCCGGTAGTTGAGTACCGTTTAAAAACTAAATGCCCTGAAGGCTCGCCGCCAAAAAGCGCACCGGTTTGCCTCATGTGCTCTACAATGTAGCGGTCCCCCACTGCGGTTCTAACAAAATTAAGACCTAACTTTTGCAAATAGTGCTCAACACCAAAATTACTCATCACCGTTCCAACAACTTCTTTAGTCGGTCCAATTTCTTGGTTATCTTTTAGGAACCTACCGCATAAACCAATTAAACGGTCACCATGTATGACCTCACCGGATCCATCAACAATCGTCAAACGGTCTCCGTCACCATCAAGACAAACGCCTAGATCAGCTCGATATTTTTTAACATTTTCTGCGCATAGTTGTGGGTGAAGGGCCCCACAAGCTTTATTAATATTTAATCCATTTGGTGTATTTCCAAGAGGAATGACCTCCGCCCCTAGCTCCTCAAAAACAAGCGGAGCAAGCTTATAGCCGGCACCATTTGCACCATCGACAACAATTCTTAAACCCTCCAGAGAGTACTGAGGAGACAAGGCTGCCTTTGTATGAACTATATACCGACCAATAACTTCATCCAGTCGCTTAGCATTACCAAGAAGCTCACCGGTCTTGATAGGTATCAGTGATGGGTTTAGAACCATCTTTTCAAGCTCCAACTCAATCTCATCCGGAAGCTTATGACCAGTACGATCAAAGATTTTTATTCCATTATCTTCAAATGAATTATGAGAAGCTGAAATCATTACCCCCGCATCCGCCCTCATACTTTGAGTCACAAATGCGACTCCAGGAGTAGGTAGTGGTCCAGTTAAAATGGCACGTCCCCCCTGAGAACACACACCGGCCGAGAAGGCCTGCTCAAGCATATAGCAGGAAAGCCTTGTATCTTTACCAATTATGATAAGAGGCTTTTTTGAGAAATTTTGTTGAAAGTAACTTGTAACTGCACGACCTAGAACGAAAGCAATTTCTCCTGTCATAGGATAAGTATTTGCCTTACCCCTTACACCATCGGTACCAAATAATTTACGACCTGACATTATGACCCACTTTATGGATGGAAACTATATCAAAACTATATCATTTTATTGGATATTAACAATAATGCTCTTAGGGGAGATTTCCAAAAGCATCATGCTAGGAGGATGAATAACACGAAGGGGAACTTCAAGCCGTCCCTTGGAGTTCTGTGGAATATCTGCCCAAACCTGCACAGAGGAAGATATATTTGATCGGTTTTTAATTATTTTTTCTGGAACCAGAAGCTTAAGATTGGCAAACTTGGTTTTAGTTTCCACGGTTTTATTTTCAGCAAGAAATTTTATTGGAAGATCCTTGAGAATGAGATTGGAACTGGCCGCCTTTAGCTTGTAGTTTAAAACGACTTTAGATCCTCCCGTTAGATTTAACCGCTCATCGATAATATTTACATCTGCGGAGAGAGTTTCCTGTCCAACAAGATCATGAATATCGATAGGCTTAGTTGTTAAAAACTTGATATTTGAAACAATTGAACGTGGACCATTTACTTCAACCTCTGAGGGAATGACCTCTAACTTTTCCATAGAGAGCTTATCAGGTAACTCACCAAAGAGTTGTGCTTTTATAGGTACAATTTTTGAAGATTTCATTTCAAGCTTTATATCTAGACGTCGAGGAAGAACACTCTCAACCCTCATCCCAAAAGGAAGACTAATTTGTGCAGGGTTTATGTCTACTTGGAAAGATAATTTACGAGAAGGATTTGCCCGATTCAAATCTAAGATCATTCGATCTTCTCGCTCAGATACTGTTCTTGCGAATGCCCTAGGTCCCTCAATACTAAAAATAGCATCAGTCGGAGGTTTAACCGCAAAGACCATATCTTCAGGCAAAATATAATCAAGTGAAACTGTCTTCTCAAATCGAACTTTTTCAGAATTCAAGACATAGATCCAAAGGAATATGGCCAAAAAGATGGAGAGAAATTTCAGTGAATGTTTTTTAACTCTACTCACCATCTTCATGATAATTTCCCGATGGCTTCAATCGAGGAGCTTCGATCAATTTCTAAAAGGAATTTACGTAGGAACTTTCTTAAAAGCTCTTCGTTTTCTGCATAATGAAAAACACCATTGTAACAAATATTGACCCTACCTGTTTCTTCCGAAACAGTCACAACCACAGCGTCCGAAATTTCTGTAATCCCCAAAGCAGCACGATGGCGAGTTCCGTAGTGTCTATCAATTTCCACATTTTTTGAAAGCGGAAGAAAACATCCCGCGGCTTGAATTGTTCCATTAAAAATAATTATCGCACCATCGTGCAGTGGAGATTTTGACTGAAAAATTGAATAAATAATATCGGAATGAATTCGAGAATCAAGCCGAGTGCCTGTAGCTGAGTAATTTAAAAGTCCATGATTCTTTTCAAAAACGATTAAAGCACCTGTTCTCTCTCGAGAAAGTGCAGAACAAGCAGCAACCACTTCTTCAATTTGTTGATCAAATTTGGATCTACTGTTGCGCCCAATAAATTTGGTACTCGTGATTGAAACAAGAGCACTTCTTATTTGGTCCTGGAACAAGACAATTAAAATAATAAAAAGATAGTCAAAGAAGTTTTGCAAGATCCAACTTAATGAATAGAGCTCATTAAATTGTGAAAACCACCACAAGAAAGCGAGGGCAATAATCCCAAACAACATCTGATACGCCCTAGATCCCTGAACAATTGAAAGGAATCTGTACATGATCAGCGACACTACCAGAATATCTAGTAAATCTAAGAATCTGAAATTGGAGATGAGTATTCCAAAATTTTGCAAAAAAAAACCTCTGTTTATAGTGAACCTTATCGGAGTTCACCACAGAAACAAGAGGTTATTTAAAAAATAAAATCAGGCAGCTTTTTTGTCAGGGTTCGCTGCAGGAGTTTTCAATGTCTCAATAATTTCGTCAGAGATTAACATCTTCTTACGTAGAGCTTCTCTAGAAATACCCATAGTCTGGGCCGCCCGAGACTTATTTCCTTTATGACGCTTAATCTCCGAGAGAATCATTTCCCTCTCAACAAGTGCAACCCTATCTTTCAAAGGGAGATTTGGATCGTCGGCAAAAGGAATATTTTCAAGCAAGCAATTAGTATTTTTAGTGATATCAATAATTGGAGTAGATTTGCTACCAAGATCAGAAATAATATGAGCTTTGGGGTTATAAAGCACAGCTTTTTCGACTGCTTTTTGTAGCTCCGTCACGTTTCCAGGCCAAGCATAGGCAACAAGCTGATCTTTTACTTCATCAGAAAATTCTTTTAAAAGAAGTCCCTGCTTTCGACATTCCTTTTTTAAACAAAAGGATAGAATATCCTCGATATCAACTGGTCGCTTACGAAGTGGTTCAATATGTAATTCAGAAGAACACATAAAGTTATAGAGTTCAGGATTAAAAGCACCTTCCTCCTCGATCATCTGTTTCAGATTTCTGCTATTCGTAAAAAGAACCCGCGTATCAATTGATATGTGTGATCCAGGAATCCGTCTGTCAGATAAGACTTTGAAAAGACGATTTTGTAATTGAAGCGGCATAAAACCAACTTCATCAATCACAACAGATCCGCCTATACACTCTTCAAGTTTACTTCTTATTTCACCGGATCCGAAAAGTTGAGTTTCGAGATCCTTTTCATCAACTCCCTTGCAAGAAATTACTTGGTAAGGCGCTAGGCCTCTTTTGCCTTCGTTGTGGAGGATTCTAAGGAAAAGTTTTTTCCCTACTCCAGTCTCACCACTCACAAGAAGAGGTGAATCAATATCCTTTAACCGAACAACGGCCTTCCTAATTTCTGAAGTTTGCGAGGATCGTCCAATCCAAGCGAATTCTCTGTCGTAGGGAGTAGAAAATCTTCTAATAAGAGATTTTTCTGACAATGGATTGTAATGATGAAAAACAGAAGAGAGGATCAAGGCAAGGACCTTCATTGTTTTCTCATCTTCCACTGTAAATCGTGTTTCATTCCTCTTATTAAGGACTTCAATCACTCCAATTATTTTATCTTCACGATTTGTAATTGGTCCACAGATGATAGAGCGAGTATCATAGCCCGTAAGTCTATCCATTTCCTCAGAAAAGCGAACCTTATCATTCTTGCAATCAATATTTAGAGACACCCCAGTTGTGAAAACTGATCCAGCGATACCTTTACGATAATCAAATTTCAAGAGTTCCTTATCAATCCCCAATGCTGCTACGGCTTCAAGCTCATTTGTTTCTGTATTAATAAGAAAAATCGATGCACGCTGAGCATTTAATATTCGAACGATTTCTTCAAGCATAGACTCTACAAACTTCTCTTTATCCCCAAACTGGGTGATATCTTTGAATAGAGACAAGAGAAGGGAGAACATCTCAAACCCTTCTTTTTCAGATGCATAATGTTGAGTCAGGGCAAGCTTTACGAGACTATCTTTAACTCTTTCTGGAGGCAAACTCTGAATATATTGCTCGATAAAGCGTTTCATATTTCCAAAATCTTCTACATCCAATTCCGCACCATAACTCATTAATTCATCCGACTCTCCAACATTGTGAAAAGCACGGACTACAGAGGCACTAAAATCAAAACGAAGACGCTTAAATTGAATTGAACATCTCAACACTGCCCCAACTGCTAAGGGAGTAGAGGAAACAAAACCAAGCCCAGTCATACTCACATCTAGTAGCTTAACTTTCTCCACAAAATCAAATTTCCCTTGATCATTCTCTTGCTCCACAAGAAACATCACATCATCACAAGATTCCACAGGAACTCTGAATGATTGGTAATATTTAAATTCTGCAAAGCTAGTAAGCATGGAAACTCCTTCATATGTAACTCAGCTTACTTATCGGAGGAGACATGGAAAACTTTAGAGAGCCTGACAAAAAAACTTGGCACTAAGTAGACGGCCCATGACATTTTGTCCTGAAACAGACTCTAACTGTTCAATCCCTGGAACAGCATTAACTTCAAGAATCTGAGGGTTTCCACGATCTAGCAAAAGATCAATCGCACCATAATATAGGCCAGATTTTGTGATTAATCGATCAACCAAAGGCTGCAGCTCTATTGGCAATTTTGATAGCTCGGCCTGACCCTGCTTTTTAAAATTTGCAGCAATCCCAGACTTTGATTTACGTTCAAGGACGATGGGAGCTTCACCCTGTATAAAAAAATATCTAAGTTCAGTGGCATCGGGGATAAAATTTTGCAAAATGTAATCTTCGTCTCGTCCCTGCTTTTTCTTCCACCATGACTTAAACTTTTCCCAATTAAGTCCTTCCACCCCCCAACCACCCTGACCAATTGAAGGCTTAACTACCGCGGTTGGGTAAAGTCTAAAAAATTTTTCAACGGTTAAAACATCAACACCTTTAAGAGAAATCCAAGCAGGCACTGGAAATTGGTGATCTTCAAACCAATAATATTGAGTCAGTTTTGAACGAAATAATTGGAGTGAAGGAAAAGGATTAATAATTTTATCTGGAGTAAGTGTCTTTAAAATTAATAAATCGAGATCGCTCCCATAAACACCAGTTGTTCTAACTAAATATTTTTGAGAGTCCGGCAATACAAGATCTGCCCAAGGGTTAAAAATTAAGACACTCTCTCCGACCTCTTCAGTCAGTCTTTTTATAAAATGGGTTTCGGAGTTTTTGGCAACCACAACTAGTTTATTCATAAACCTTAATATAGAATAAAATTCATGTCATCATCACGATTTTTTTGGATTATTTCCATCACCCTTTTAATTGCCTATGGGCAATCTAATTACTTTTCTGCGATAGCAATCGAAACTATTTCCGAGCCCAAAGTTCTTATAACGGAACCAGTTCAAAAGATGTGTCTTAAATTAGAAGATAAATTTTTAGAATACCGCTGGGGTGAAACAAATTGTGACAAGCTCAAGTGGAACCATGTTAGAAACTCTAACCTTGGAACTCCACTTATATGGAGCGTCTTTGGGGATGAAACTTCAGAGCTTGCCAAAGCGAACACAACTCTTGTGCTTTGTGGTGTGCATGGAGATGAAATCACGCCCATTAAATTTTGTTGGGATCTTATAAATGAACTAAAAATAATGAAAGACCTCAAGGATAAGCTAATTGTCGTAGCTCCACTTGTGGCCCCAGACTCTTTTTTTATCCCAAAACCGACTAGAACAAATGGCCGGGGAGTTGATGTAAATCGTAACTTTCCAACAAGTGACTGGCATAGTGATGCGATTAAAAGATGGAAACAGAATTTAAAAAGTGATAAGAGGAAATTTCCTGGTCACAAACCAGCTTCTGAGCAAGAAACAATCTTTCAAATGAACCTTGTTCTCCGTTACAAACCAAATAAAGTTATTTCAGTTCATGCGCCACTCACGTTACTAGATTATGATGGACCATCCCTCAGAGCTGAAGCAGGAAAAAATGCAAGTATCCTGCTCGAGCAAATGAGCTCAAAGGCTTCAGGGTATAAAGTTTCTAACTATCCTATTTTCCCAGGAAGCTTAGGGAATTGGGCCGGCAAAGAAAAGCACATTCCAACTTACACTCTTGAATTGCCAAATTCAAATCCTGCAGAGACAGATAAATTTTGGATGCTTTTTAAGGATGCCGTTATGTTTGCTATCAGTCACAAGATGGGGCCAACCATTGATTAGCCCCAAGGTCTAAAAAAAACTATTCTGACTTTTCTGGAATTGCTGGAAGCTTTGAAATAATAAAAGCTGGGATCGCTATAAGAATTGCACCAGTTATATATGCCGTAACTGAACCATATCTCCAATAAACTAGAGACGCGTAAATAGGCCCCATTACCCTGCCTAAAGAACCAAGTGATCTAAATATACCCAAACTTTGGCCCTGAATATGTCTTGGCGAGTAGAAAGAAACCAGAGATGTCATGCACGGAATGACCATGGCCGATCCCACAGCAAGAAAAAATAATCCCGCGTAAAGCATCCAAGCAGCTTGAGTATAACCTATTAAGAGAAGACCAGGCACAATTGAGATCAACCCTCTTAGCGCCATATTTTTTTCACCAACTTGATGGGCCTTCCGACGAACATAGCCGCCTTGAACCATTCCGATGACAAACCCGATGAATATAAACATATAAGCATTGTCCATCGAAGTATATCCGAGACGCTCAACGGCCAGAAAAGTTAAGGTAAACTCCATTCCTGAAAAGGCAGTAATGAAAAAGAAATAACTCAGATTCGTAAGATTTACTCCCTTAATTGGCAAAGGTTTAAAAAGAGTCAGTGGATTCATGCTTCGAACAGGATGAGTTGATCCACCCTTTTTAAGAGTCTCAGGGAATGTTTTCCAGATAGTTATAAAATTAATGAAGCTTAAAATAGCTGCTAGCGTAGCAGGCGTAGAAAAGGGATTTATGCCAAATATTTCCCATTCAGGGTGATGAGCGATGGGATTATAAAGAGATAAAATTCCCCCTAGAGCTGGCCCAAAAACAAATCCAAGAGCAAAGGCAATACCAATAACGGCCATTCCTTTTGAGCGATTTTTTTCATCTGTTACATCACTTACAACAGCAGATGCAATTGAGAGGTTTCCAGACATCAGTCCACCAATCGCCCTCGCCAGGATGAGAAGAGTGAATGATCCCGAAAAGATCCAAAGCATATAACTTACAAACAAACCAAACACAGAGATAAGAAGTACTGGGCGGCGACCTATTCGATCAGAAATCCCACCCCATAACGGAGCTGCTACAAACTGCAATAAGGAGTAGAGAGCTCCAAGCAATCCTCCAAAAAGAACAACCGTTGTCATTCCAGGAGTTCCGTCGGAACCAAGGGACAAGGTCTGAATGTTTGAAATCAGCCCCATCATATGACTTAAAAAATAGTTATCTGAATCCACACTTAGATAATATTTTGCCATTGCAGGGAACATAGGAAAAATAATCGAAAATCCGACTAGGTCCATGAACATTGTCAAAAACATCAATTTTAAAATTTTCTTAGAATCAGCAGGGAGTTCACTTGGGGCATTTTTTTGTTGATCTTCTAACACTGTTTTATACCTTTGAGATGCATCTATTGAATAAAATAATTGCTGACGCTCAACTTCAGAACCATTCGCATAAATATTGATAAAATGAGCATAATCTTTAATCCATTCTGGATCTGCATTAACACAAGGAATATGTACAAGCTCTCCGCCAGCGTCCTTAACTTCATGAGCAAGTTCATTTCCGATTTCATCCGTTGTCTCTAAGCAATCGACAACGAAACTTGGGCAGTAAACACCTATTTTCTTAACTCCATCCTCAATTTTTTTCACCACCGTTTTATCAGTATATGGGCCAAGCCATACTTCTGAACCAAAACGTGACTGAAAAGTCATTGAAATCGGAATCGTTGTTTTAAGTCGCTCTTTAATTAATTCATAAGTTTCCAAACAATGAAGAAGATAAATATCTTTCTTTTTTAAAACCCGTCTCAAAGGGATACCATGGAAAGAAATCACAAGTTCTTGAATATCGGGATGAGAGTTGAGAGACTCTTCTATCTTGCGGACAGAATGATCAATAAAGGCTTTTGAACGATGGTAAGAACCAACCACACTAAAGCTTGGAATATTTACCCGACCTTTAAATTCTCCGCCCAAAGCATCTACAACCGAACCAATAGTTGCTTCAGAATATTGAGGGAACTGGGGAAGAACCAGCACCCGCTGTGCTCTTGTAGAAACATCTTCACTCTCCCACTCATTTAAAACATCCGTTGCCCGTGGACTAGAAAGCAAAAAAATATGGTTTAGCTCTAAATTTGAATCCAGTAATGGCTTTAGGGCCTTGGCCACTTTTTCAGTATTGGTGATAAGAGGAAATCCATCTTTTTCCAAAATACGGGCATAGGCCCGAGCAGACTTTTTTGGCCTAAAAGGTAATATGAAAAGATTAAGTATAATTTTCCACAGAGTCGGATTTATATCAACAACCCTTGGATCACCCAAAAATTCTTTAAGATAACTCCTAACATCACGGACTTTGGTACTTTTTGGAGAGCCTAATTGGCCCAAAATAACTTTAATTTTTTCACTCATAGGGTAGACTTTATGTCACACATAGCTGTAAATGACTAGAATCAAAGCTTATACAAGGTGTCTAAAATGGCAAAAAAATCAAAATCTGAAGGACGAAAGTCTAAAGAATTAGCAACAGTTAAGTTATTGGGCAACACGAAAACAGACTACCCAGAGACTTACTCTCCGGATGTTTTAGAAAAATTTCCAAACAAAAACCCAGACAATGATGCTTGGACTACATTCATCTGCACAGAGTTCACCTCTCTTTGTCCAAAAACAGGCCAGCCTGATTTTGCAAAAATTTTTATCAACTACATCGCAGACAAAGAAATGGTTGAATCAAAGTCATTAAAAATTTACCTCTTTAGTTTTAGAAATCACGGAGATTTTCACGAGGATTGTATACAGAAAATTTGCAAAGACCTCTTCAAACTTATGAAACCAAAATATATTGAAGTGATGGGAGACTTTACACCCCGTGGTGGCATAGCCATTTTTCCATATGTTTCCATGTCAAATGGTTCCAAAGAGTTTGAAGCCTTAAAAATCACAAGGATGGCCCAATATGCGCCAGGAAAATACGGAATGGATCTAGCTCGCCTTTACTAGAGTTTGTGGTAAAATAGAATTAACAAGGAATGAAATATGTTTGGACTTGGTTTTGGTGAATTAGTTGTAGTACTGCTTTTATTCCTTCTTTTTTCAGGTGGAAAAAAACTACCTCAACTTGGAAGTGCTCTTGGGGAATCGTTAAAGAATTTCAAAAAAGGGATGAAAGGCGACGACGATTCGGATAAAAAATCCTAGAAACGATTTAAAACCTTTATTACAATGGGCTCATTTTCTGTGATCCCCTCTGTTTCTTCAAAGATTTTGAGAACTACTTCTTCATAACTGGCCGTTCGCCCTTTCTTACTGAGAAGCTGAAGGATGTAGCGTGCGGCCCGATCAACAAGTTTATTATTACTCGGTCGAACCCATGTCATCACATTCCCCTCATAACGATCAAGAAGACCCATGACTAAAGTAGAATGTGCATTCAAAAGCATTTTAACCATTAGATGATTAAATAATTGATCATGACCCCAGTTAAATTCGAGGGTCTCTTCTAGGCAACGAAATTGAATTTTCCCTTGATCATAAGACACAATGAAATTCACAGTAGGAATTTCTGAAGACCTTGCTTTGAGACCATGGGATGAAATATCAAAACCAAGTACTTTGGTAATGCCAATCCTATTATCCAACTCACTCCACTCTAGTGCTCTTGGTTTTCGCCAAAGCAATTCACTCCATCCATGGCCCGCATCTTGAGCATCCTCTATAAAGAGATAGCTCAGCGAGTGCTGGTGACCATGATCCAGACGATTCTCAAAGGCCCGTAGAGAAAATGTTGGCGATCTTTCCGTGGTGTCAGTCAAAATACTAATGCCTAAATGTGGATCAGTAACATAATTCAAAAATTTTTTCTGTTTATAAAGATCTGCTTCCATCGAGGTCAATTCTTTCATTACTCCATAATCAGTTTTAGTGAGTTGGTTCACAAAATGCTGAAAGAATTTTTCAAAATCTTCTTTGTTATTGTGGTCATAAAGAAGACCTACTCCTATGGCGAGCATTAATACCGTGGAAGCCTGCATTCTGGTTGAACCAGAGATGGCCATAGGACCAACTGTCAGATTCACTTTATGAATTTTTTTATTTTCAATTACATCCTGTGAACGCTTTATAGGGGCCAGTAATTCATCAGGGTTACAATATAAAAAATAAGGAGTGCGGCTCGAAATTTTTGAAGCCAAATTTGTAGCCCCAATAACAAACGGTGTCTCCCCACCCTCTGTAGGTGAAAGAAGCAAATCATGTGGACCAAAACCAAGTTCTAAAAGTTGCCTCTCCCCGTAGTCTACGCGATCTTCAAAGCTTTCAACTGACTTAATGAGCGCAAAATCACCACCGGCCATAAAAGAAAAGACTTGATTTGTATCTCCATGTAGTTGTCTAAAAAGAGTTTCAAGGACCAATGAAAGACGGCCAGTTGCTCCACACCCACACATGAAAATTTTATTTCCAGATTTTAATGTCGACTGAATATCTTGGGCCATGGTCCAAATTATTGAGGATTTGGACTTTAAAACTTCTAGCGCTTGATGATCTACTGCTTGGAGTAATTTAAGTGCCTCACCTACATCTTTTTTTACAACAGATGAAAGGTTGCTGGTTAATGGATGGAAGCTTTCTGTCACTAAGTGACCCAGCTTAAACTGATCTGATATTTTTAGGAATTCTTGGGCCTTAGCTTTTGCAGACATAGTCAGAACATGATAAAAGGTCTAAAGCCATTTGGCACAGGAATTTTATGGAAATCAAAAAATTTGCTCTCATTTACCTAAACTTTTTAGTTATTGGGTTACTGGCCCTTTCTTTTCAGGACATACTTTTCATTTATAATTCTGAATCTCAGGTAGCTAAAGTTCATCACTTTGCTAAGGGGCCTGAGCAAAAATTCTATAAAATGGGTGGAAGTTATATTGAGAAAACCCTTACCCCGGTTATTCAGTACTCATCTGGCGGAGTTCAATTTTCAAAAGAGCTTAGCTATAGCTGTAAGGACGGTTGCCACAAACTAGGAAGTAGTCTTACCATTTTTTATAATAAGGAAAACCCCTCCCAAGTTCTAGTAAGTAGCTTTGAGGGCTTTTGGAAAGAAAAGGTTTATTTCCTAATTATTATGGCGATCCTTCTCGTTACGGCACTTCCCTATCTTTACTATATTAGTAAACAACCCTCGTCCGAATCGAACGGTTAAGTAGGCTTATTTCACTGGCAAGTTGATCCACTTGAGAAGAATGAACGTCCATCACCAAGTAGCCAATTTTATCATCAGTTGAAAGATACTGACCTTCAATATTTGCACCGGCCTTTGAAATAATTCCGTTAATTTCACCTAAAACTCCTGGCTCATTTCTGTGCACATTCAAAATCCGCGAGGTTCCAATTTTGAAAGGGAGATCTACATTTGGAAAATTTACAGCTCCAGAAGTAGAGCCAATTTTTAAAAATCTTCTAAAGCTTTCTGCGACCTCAGCTCCAATTGCCTTTTGAGCTTCTTCGGTACTGCCACCAATATGGGGAGTCAGTATCACATTGGCCAATCCTTGGAGGGGGGATACAAATTTTTCTTTATTTGATGCAGGCTCTACTGGAAATACATCAACGGCACAGCCAGCAATATGTTTTGACTTGAGTGCGGATGCCAGGGCATCAATAACGACAACTGTTCCACGGCTGGCATTAATAAGATAACTTCCCTTTTTCATAAGTCCAAGCTCTCGCTCACCCATCATATTCATTGTTTCAGGAATTTCTGGAACATGTAGTGTGATAAAATCAGATTCTTTAAGAAGCTCATCAAGTGACGAGGCTGCTCTGGCATTACCAAGTGGGAGTTTCTTGATTGTGTCAAAAAATATCACTTTGAGGCCCATAGATTCAGCTAGAACACTCACTTGACTGCCGATATGACCATAACCAACGATCCCGAGGGTTTTCCCTCTTACTTCGCGAGAGCCTTCGGCCGATTTAATCCATTCACCTTGATGGGCCTTAGTGTTTCTATCTCCAAGTTGACGGGAGAGAGCAATCATTTCAGCAATTACAAGTTCTGCTACACTTCGAGTGTTGGAGTGAGGAGCATTGAAAACAACGATCCCATGACTTTTTGCGGAGGAAAGATCAACCTGGTTAGTTCCAATACAGAAACAACCAATTGTGGTAATGTTGGAAATTGAATCAAGTACCTTTTTAGTAATCTCTGTTTTTGAACGAATACCGAGGGCATCATAGTTGGGTAAAATCTTAATTAACTCATCCTCACTAGGAGCATGTGAAATTAGATCAACTAAATAGCCTTCTGCTTCGAGTTTCTCTTTCGCTATAGGATGGATATTTTCAACAAGTAGAATACGTAGAGTTTGGTTTTTCATTTGAAATATTTTAATGAAATCTGCCATGAATTAGCTAGAAAATAGTCGTTTTATAATTTGACTGAAAAATCTGATGGCGGGACGCATTAGTGCAAAGCTCAGTAAAATGTATAGTATTTTTCAAACTTGGCCACAACGGTTTCAATTTTATCAAAGGGGCCGGGAAATTTCTCATCCTCCAACATTTGGGCCATGTGGACTATGCTTCCAGAGCTGAATGCAGCTACATTACTAATGCCTAAAACATTATTGGCATCATAATTATAAATGATAAAATAAATCTCTGCTCCAGGGGCAATCTCTTGATCAGCGATGTAATCTTTAAAAAAATTTAAAAATGCAAACTTTCGACGGAAAATTTCTTGGGGCCGGTCTTCACCATTAATTAAAGAGTTTGTAAGTGAAAGCCAATTTTTTTCCTCTATGTAAAAACTATAAACACCAGGGCTTTTAAATATAACCCCATTATCTCTGAAACTATAGATCTTCTTGTCCAGACAAATATTTTTTGTCTCAAGCTGATTACATTTAGGGAAAACGAGCCCCTTTGACAGATCACGCCTACTGGCCAAAGCCTTGCGAGAAATTCTTAATCCCTCAATATCGGCTTCAATTTCTAGATCTCCACTAAACTTAGTTTTCATCCGGTTGATAATCGTTTCTTTGTGGATTTTCTTATTTCTCGACTTCCAAACTTTATTAGAAATCCAGCCAATCATAAGGATTAAGGTGCAAATTAAAATGACCCTACTTGTACCACGAGTCTCTGCTTTTTTTCTTTTTAGCTCTTCCACCTTCTTCTCATGCAGATCTTTTTTTCTTTTCTTTTCCGCAAGAATTTTTGCCTGTTGCAAATCAGAAAGGCTCACAATCTGTGTTTTATCGGGATCAAGATTGCGTGAAGAATTCTGAGTAGTCTGTGTTTTATCTGGTAACTCAACGGCTTCAGTAGCCGCTTTCAGTAAGGTCAAATAAACCTTATCTCCCAGTCTTACAGAGTCATCAAAGTCAATTTTAGTTTTGTTGCCGGGAATTAATTTTTCATCCTTAATGTAGGAGCCATTAGTGCTTCCAAGATCGCAGACCCAACAACTCTCATCTTTAATAATCATTTTAAGATGATTCTTACTCACGCTGGGGAATTGAATAGTAAGGGTACAGGCAGGAGACGAGCCAATGAAAATCTCTTCTCTATTCAAACTGTAAATAATTGCGGGCCTATGATCAACGATGAGCTTTAAGAACATATCCCTTATTCTAAGTCATATTGCCTAATTAACAAAATTATCAGAACTGCTATACTTGAAAATCGGATCGCTCGACAAAAAAAGTCGGTCATAGGCCACTTCTTTTATGAAAAGAAAACCCAAATCATCTAAAAAATCAAAACTGGAGCACCATTAAGGTGCTCCAAATGTCAATTAGACTAGTCTACTGTCTCATCCTCCGGACCAAGGTCTTTGTCTCCGTCATCATTCCCAAAATCTCCCTCACTAGAAAGACCTTTTCTAAAACATGTATAAAGATCATTTGCAGAGGCATCAATTAGAGGACAAGCACCCGAAACGTTGACCCTGTTACCTGCATGTATATCCGTAGGGGAAAGGATAGTTGATAAATTAATTTTCTTAAAAAGATCTGCCATTCTAATAACTACAAGCATATCTTTTGCAGAGCTTGGCACAATAGGATTTGGGCCTCCAATTTCAAGCTCTGTCGAATCATCTGCAGCATAGCTGAAATTTACTCCGTTAACGCTTCCACTAAAATAAATACTCTTGCTATCAAGATCTAAAGGGGCTCCGGAAGGTAATGATTCAGCTTCATGGAGTTTCATTTTAATTCTTCTAATTCCATTGGCCGGAATGACAGCGTCACCGAATGAAACTGGGGAGTCTGAAAGTAAATCAACAAAATATGGCCCTTCAAACTCTACTTCATCACCATCTTGCTCCTCATTACCTGCAACTTCATTTGCCTCAAATTCAATTTCTTTTATTACAACCCAAGCTTCATTTAAATTAACTGTCTGGCCTGTTGAATCAACAAGAAGTGGTGGTGTTAGCGCCACAGCTGATGGGATGAAAAAAGAAAATAATCTTTGTGAATTATTTTGAGCAACCGCATCCAGTCCTGAACCAGTCATTGTTAAACTCGTTCTAACACCTCCTCCCGATATTGGAGCGCCTCCCCCCTGATTACAGCTCGCAAGGAGCATAGATGCAGAAATACTAAGAAAAATGTTACTGATCGACTTTTTCATAACAGATCCTCCATGTTGAGTGACTAGGCCAACATCAAATTCTGAAAATTGGCACAGTGAATTTTTTTATTTCACTTGCGTGATTCTAATATCGGTCGCAAACAAAAGAATCATGAAGACTCTGAATCTAAGAATTTAAAGTGATTAACGGATAATATCTTTTTGATGAACAATTAATTTTTTCTTAATTTGGCAATTTAACGAGGCAATTATTGATGTGCTAATAGAAAAGAAAATTAATGATGATGATTTTAATCCAAGACCTCGACATCTTAAGCAATATTTGAATTTTCAATAGAAGATGATCAAAGAACATAAAAAAAGGGAGCCCCTGCTTGGCTCCCTTCTTTTCGGCATCCGTGCCTTTGAGAGTGACATCCTGTCACATCTTACTTTCATTATACCCAAACTTTTTTTTGAACAAAGAAAAATATCACGAGGCAAACTTTTCCAAGGTTTATTGTTTAACTAAAAAAAGAAGTCACTCAACCATTTGCCTTATCGTTACGGAGGATAGTAGCATTTACTATATTAACCTATCGAAACATATAGAGTACCGGAGCAAATGACATGAGTACCCGACTCGTTAAATCAAGTCATACATTGAAAGAAATTAGAACTTTCACTTATTTTATTCCCTCACCTCCGATGCGAAAAAATGGTTATCGTGAAAAAGAATTTGATAAAATCATATCCGGAATCTTACAAAGCGGTTTTGAGCTTATTGAATTAAAAACGGAGTCTAGTGAAAATGGTATTTTCATCATCGCCATTTTGAATGCAAAGACCAAAAAAGCGGGAAAGCTTGATGAAAACCTCGATATGCACGAAAAATTTAAACTGATGGATAAGCATGCCTCTTCAGAAATTGAGCTAGATGATGAAGATGTTTAATTTTTGCTTTCTACTGGCACTAACGAGCTGCTCCTTTTTTATTAAGAAGCTTGATACAGAATTGGTTAAAAAAGAAGCCTACAAAAAAAACCTTCCAGAAGTAGCAACTTATTGCTCAATGAATTCTCGCCCCAAGATTCAACTCATTAATAACAATTCATTTTCTCAGAGTATCTATCAGGATTTTTTTTCTAAAAATCCTCAGCTCGATTTTTTTGATCACTTTGCGATATGGAGCTTGCTCCAATTTGCTATAAGACCAGATCAATCCTCACCAAGCTCACGCTATCAAGTCGTTTTCCAGCTTAGAGGTGAGAACCACTATTTTGATTTTTTCTCAGAGCAAATTCAGAATCAATTTCCAACCTTATTTGGGATTGAACTGATTCTAAAAAAATTTAATAAGAACAAATCTCTTGAATACTATGCTTCTTTGATCGACAAACAATTTACTCAAAAACACAAGGTAGAAGGGAATTTTGAGAGTTTTCTCAGTGCAAATAAGGAGAAAATTAAGGAAGATCCTACACTTGGCCCTTATTTTATTAGAGGGACTGAAGTTCTAAAGGAAAATGAACGCCTCCCCAAGCTCAATTTCCTAAGAGTTATTCAACACTATCGCCAATTTAGTAAAGACCAAAAAATTATTGTGAATACATCTCTCAACTCCTTCACAACGGAATCAGGGCAAACTGGAAAATGTAATTACGATTTCAATCTTTACAGCAACTCTATTTTCCTAATAGACAAAATGGTACCTGCATCTAATTTATTTGGACTTGCGACACCTACTGATGCTTTTATGGCATCTAGCTCTCAAAAACTGGAGGCAATAAAACCAATTAATGATTTTCCACTATTTGATGGTGAATCTAAGGTTCGTAGCTCTGCTGTGTGTATTATCGAAAACAAACCAAATCTCATCTGGACATTTTCTAATTTGAGTCGAGATCCTGGTCAACATTTATTCCATCTTGTCCGTTACGGATTAGCAAGGGCACAATCGACTCAAGAAGTAGACACCTTGATTCGACATTCCCGACATCTGTTCTTATCTGATCCGGTCAGGCTAGTAATAGAGTCCAATCGAAGTCCACCAGAACAGATTGAAAATTTATTGAAACTGACTCTTCCCATTTATAATGCTGAAAAACTTGGCAACGTTTGGGCCTTCACATCAATCCAAGGAACTAATCGATTTATTATCGATGACAGAAATCCAGGATCATTTTCATGCAAATAGAGATTAAGGGGCTGGCTTCTGGACAGTCACTATTTATCAATTTTGAGGATCGTGATCTTGAGCAAAACCTACTCATATTTTTAAGAAGTAAGGGCATAACTATTGCCTCGTCCTGCGATGGGAAAGGTGTCTGCAGGAAGTGTACGATTCAAAATGATTGGCTGACTTGTGAAATGACGCTGGAAGAGTTCTTCCAGCGTCAAAATGATAAAAAAATAATCATCAATTATCTCTAAAGAGAATTGAATCCACCCTTGCCAGTAATGTGATACATGTCTGTGGTTAAACTTGCCTTTACGACCGTTTCAACAGAATACTGCATGGCCAAAACTGCTCCAGCAACTGGATTTTCTTTTGTTCCGTGATTTTGAATACCACCTAAACTCATCGATGCTGTAAAAGTGTAACCCCAAAGTGTCTCAACAGAATCTGGGACAATCTGAGCGGCAGTTAGGTAAGCGCCTTTACCTTGATAAGTTCCACCATAAGTGAAAATAATACTGTATCTATACTTAACAACTTCCATTCCGTAGACATTTTTATAAGTAATTTCATATGTGGCTTTTGAGGGCAACCGCCATCCTTCGGTCTCAAAAATATCTACAGCTTGACCATTTACTTTAGGCAAAACACTTATTGGGGCGTAAGTAGTGGTATTAACCGGCTTACCTTTTTGAACCAAGCGATAAATATCTTCACCAAGGGCCACAAGCTCCCTAGTGACACTAATGACCTTGCCTACCTCTTCCGTGGAAACATGCCCAGATTTATCCGGCATACCCGGTAAATCAAGTAGTCTATCTTGCCCCAAGTCTTTTTCAAAGACGACCTCTGAAATTCTTTGGTTAATGATGTCTTGCTTAATTTTGGTAACTTTAACTGATTTGACCGTAAGGTAATCCCTGTCCTGGCCATATGACTGGCCAACACCAAGTAAACCCACAATCGCCAAAAGCTTTATGCTGCTTGAAATCATGTTTGCTCCCTTTATTTGGACTCGGACAGCAGCCTTAGACCACTTCTGACATGCAAAGTCAAAGCTATCACCAAAAAAAGTTTAACGCCTAGGAAAGTTCAGAAGTATTTACATATATGTAATTATTTCAGAACTTTCGCTTGTCAAAACTGGTCAGCTTTGAGTATCGTGCACAGGCTAAACACATAAGGTTATCTAATATAAATTGTTACTTTAACTTATATATCGGCAAGGAAAGAATCGCATGAAACTTAGTCTAATGCTTCTAGCACTCCTCAGCTCACTTTCAGTACAGGCCTCAATTACGATTGGTGCCTACAACATTAGAAATTTTGACTACGATGAACGTTATCGCATCAGAACCGATAAGGTTGAACTTTCTAGCATGCTTAAAAATTTAAAAACAGACGTGCTTAGTGTTGAAGAGATCGTTAACACTGCAGAATTTAATACTTTCATCACAACAAAAATGCCTGGCCATAAAGCCGCTATTTCAGAATGTGGCGGAGCCCATGGTCAGCACTTAGGCTTTATTTACAACACGCAAACTGTAAACCTACTAAGCTTCAACGAAGATCTTTCTATTTCTGAGCCAGGTCAGGCCGGTGGTTGCGACAGTGGCTCTCGCCCTCTTGCCATTGCACTATTTGAAATCAAAGCAACCAAACAAAAATTTTATGGAATGACTGCTCACCTTAAATCTGGATCAGCTCCTGACTCAATGGACAAAAGAGCAAAGCAATATCTCATAATTAAGAAAATTATAAATGAGCTTAAGTCTAAAACAGGAATTGTTGACTTCTACGTTGCCGGTGACCTGAATACTACTGAATACCTTAATAGAGGTGGAGACTATACTCGCCTGACTAAAGTTGTAAGCGAGCTTGGAATGATTGATCTTTCACAAAATGTAGGATGCTCAGCTTATTGGTGGGGTGGTACTGAAGACGGGCTTGAAGAACCAGCTCTTTTGGATCACGTGATTGTCACTCCTGGCCTTAGAAAAACAACAAACCAAGCCCAAGCACATGCTCATTGTAAAAAAGTATCTTGTCGTCAGGCGGCTCTAAAAGATCTTGGCGTAAGTTACGAATCAGTTTCTGATCACTGCCCTATTACTGCAACTATTCAATAATTCTATTCTCAAAACTCATCTTCGCTCCTAGAATACTACTCTAGGAGCGAACAATGAAATACCTAAGCATCGATCTTGAAGCCACTGGACTTGCAGAAAATTGTCAAATTATCGAATTTGCCATGATCCCATTTGATACTCAATTTCGTCGTCTGGAAGAGTCTCTTGCAAGAACAACATACGTTCATTGCCCTTCTTTTGAAGACCTTAAAGACTCTCTTGACCCTTGGGTTAGAGAACATAATGAGAAAATTATACGTAAGGCTCACTCCGATGGCCTCACGATGACAGAATTCAAGCAATGGCTAGAGAAATACCTTCAAAGTCCAGAAGTGAGGGAATATTTTGGTGCCCAAAAAATTGTTCTTTTTGGAAAGTCTATGACGGCGATCGATCTTCCCTTTATGACAAGGGATCTAGGCTGGGATTTCATGAGAAAATACTTTCATCATAGAAATCTTGATCTCTCAGGAGTTGGCTATTCTTTAATTGATTTTGGCTTTCTTCCGCAGGGAATGGATTCTGGAACGAATCTCATGAACCATCTTGGAATGGGTGCCGTTGCACACACGGCGCTTGAAGATGCGAAGAATACGGCAATTATGTATTTGAAGCTTTTAGAGAAATATGAAAAGAAGAAGAATTAATTCTCTCTTGATGAAAGAAAACGAGCAGGATTTCTAACTTTATTTTTTACTCTTATTTCAAAGTGAAGGTGGGGACCTGTAGAGCGACCAGTATTGCCTAGTTCCGCAATCATCTGACCTTTTTTAACTCTATCACCTTTTTCAACCTTGTTTTTCCTATTATGAGCATAAACTGTAAAAATATCGTCAGTGTGTGCAACGACTATCATGTTTCCATAACCTCTTATAGTATTATCGGAATAGACAATTGTTCCACTATCAACTGCAACAATAGGAGTACCTCTAGGTGCTGGAATGTCTATTCCATCGTGATGCCTTCGTCCTCTTTGTCCAAACTGAGAAGAAACTTTATAGAATTGAGGTACAGGCCAAATAAATCTTCCCTTCCCTAGACTCGAGTAATCCTCAATAACGTAAGTATCTCTTAGGAAATAAGCAATACCAACCTTGGAAGGAATGAAAAGCCACTCTCTTCCAGATAAAGACTTATCAGGATTTGCCATTTTAAGTTCATCAATAGTGACACCATAAGTTCGGGCCATTTTTTTTACGTGGGATGGGGTCTCAACATAGACGTAACGTCCACTTTTCATAGTGGAGCATGAAGCTAAAAAAAATATGATAAAACTAAGAAACAAATGCTGCATTTAATCTCTCGATAATTTCAACAAGACCTTTAAAATCACTTTTTTCATTCCCAACAACTTGATGAGGCGTGATTGCCACATAGCCATCATGAATCGCCTGACAATCAGATTGAGGATTCTTTTCAAATCCCTCATAAAGTCCAGCAATCCAATAATAATCTCGTTGTCTAGAATCTACTCTAGCATGGATTTCTTCAGAATAGCGTCTAAAACCTACTTCTGTAAGCCTAAATCCCTTGATCTCACTGAATTCTAAATTTGGAACATTAATATTTAGCAAAGTCCCAATGGGAATTTGCTTGTGAATATCATGATGGAGACAAAAACTTATAACCCTGGCAGCTGAATGATATAAATGATTTTCTGTTACAGAATTAAAAACTAAACTAACAGCAATGGCCGGTATCTTATGAAATGTTGCCTCTCTGGCAGCCGCGACGGTGCCTGAGTAATATAAATCCTGTCCTAAATTTGCTCCACGATTAATCCCAGAAATAACCAAATTAGGTCTACGGTCTTTCATCACATGGAGACCCATTAAAATACAATCCCCAGGGAAGCCAGAACATCCATAGATATCAGGCTCTAGTTTTTCCAGTCTTAAGGGTTTATCCAAAGTCAAACTATGCCCAGTAGTAGAACGTTCTTCGAGGGGAGCTATAATTGTAGTTTTATAATTGGATTTTAACTCTTCAAAGAGGGCTTTTATTCCAGGAGCGCGGACACCATCATCATTGGCCAGTAGAAGATTCATTACACATTCTCCAAATTCTGAGATTACAGAGTCGAGACTGATCTATTTTTCTAAAACTTGTCTCAAAATCCCTTCCAAGATCAACACTTAGAATAAGATTTTTTTCGTGAACATACAATTCTAGATCCTTAAACGTTTCGGCATGTAGAATAACCTGGAGATTTCTATATTGAACAAGATCCCAAAATTTAGATAGGTTTCGGTAAGCGTATTCATATTTAATAGGCAGCACAACAGTCTTAAGCTGAGGGAGGGAAAGAATAGCTTCCCAATCACCTTCAGGGTGGAAAAACCAAGAGAAAGGATGATTGATATATGCATAGTAAGAAAAACTTTGTTTATCTCTAAATTCAAGTTCAAATTTACTTTTATCTGGTCCAAGGAGGCTTAAAAAAGAAGAAACAGTTTCCAAAGAGTCATTTTCAAAAGAAATATAATTTCGATCAGTTTTTAATTTTGGAATTAGGTCTCTCAGAATGTGAAAAGGAATTAAATTTAAACTCGTTCCACGAAGATCGAATCCAATTCTGGTAACGTTTAATTGCTGAACAGTTTCTAAAGTTTGGGCATCAAAGACACCACGGATGAGAAGATCCATAGGAGAATTATAGTAGATCTCCTAAAATTGGCCGAAAAAAAGACCGACGGCATTTAGTTCCCACAGATTCCGGATGAAATTGGTAGGATAAAAATAGAGAAGATCTTGAAATCATGATCTCGCCGTTAAGAAATAACATGTCTAAATCTTCAAATGCTGAGGTCTCTAAGGCGGTGACGGCCAGTGAATTATATCTTTGGACCATAACTTTTTCTGGAAGATTAAGGAAATTTTGCCAAAACTCATCTAGCTCTAACTGAACTTTCTGACCATGGGTTGGGAATTTAGACTTTGAAACATCAAATCCTAGAATCCGAGCAAGAATCTGGTGACCCAAGCATATTGCAAAAATTTTTTTATTGGAATGGAGCCACTTCTCTATCAATGGAAAAATAATTTTATAATCATCCGGATGTCCAGGCCCAGGACCAAGTACTAATAGATCATGATGGGAAAAGCCATTAAATTCAAACCACTTAATGACATCTATTTCTAAACCACAATTATTCAACTCTTGAATTACATTGTAAGAAAAACTATCTTCAAAATCTAAAAACAATGCTGTTTTCATTGGCGATTAACGCCAAAATAATTGTTTCTGTATTGATAGAAGTTATCATCTCCAAAATTAAAAATGATATTAAAGAAATAACGAGAGTCAACTAAGCTCTCTCTATAATTCAAATTAAGTATCCAGCAATTATTATGGGGCATAATATCCAAAGAATAATTGGTTCGAATGTTCTTTTGTGCCTGTAAATCCATATCTTTCATGACTGCTAGACCGAGAGTATCTGTTGGCCTGACTTGTCCACCAGCAGAAAGTGTATTCAGATTTGACTGGCCAAAGGAATTGTAATTATAAGCACCCAAAAGTCTAAAATACTCGAACCTACGGTTAAAATTAAATTTAAAAATATTCTCCTGTTCATAGTGGAAATAAAATTCCTGAAGATTTAAAATCCATCTATCAGTAGAATATCCGGTAAAAACCATCAAACGCGTTAATCGATTACGATTATCTACGGCATCTTTCTCATTTACCAAATAACCTTGCGAAACATTAAACCAACCGATTCTAGAATAAGTAAAATTATCTCTAAGATATTTATCATCCACCAAATAACTAAAGTTTTTTGGTGTTTTTCTTATTAGGGAATTGTTCCATTGGAGTTCCATGGTGTTTTCAGGTGGTACTAAAGTCCTTGTCGTATTTGCACCAAAAAGAAACTCCTCTGAACGTCTCGCATCCTCATAATCATACCAACCTGTATTGGAATTAATCTGGGAAGCAAATCTCTTATTTCCATATTCTGCTTGAGAGGAGATATAATGGTGTATCAGTTTAAATTCTTGAGAATGTCGATAACTATTTCTTGTCTGAATGATATTCTCACGAGCAAGCTCAGATTCAAATGTGTCTATCTCCCCAATCAGCCTGTTCTTTTTTTCCACAGATTGAATGGGAGTAAGTCCCTGCTCTTTCTTCTCACGTAATTTCTTCAAATCACTCTCATCAATGTATTTGATAGGAATTTTCTCTTCAAATGCCAGACCAAAGATTTTATCCATTGTAAAACTTAACTCTGATTTTATAAGGCCGGCATTTTTACCAAATCTAGGCTGATCAGGATCGGCAAACTCATACAACTGTTGATCTAAAGTGTAAGAAGTATTTAAAGATAATGGCCCCATATTTAACATATGCCACATTAAATAAGGTCGAAGAGATACTCTATTAGCATTTCTCAAATTTAAATCATCATCTTCTTTGACTTGATGAAACCTGGTCACAGACCCATCAAATCCAACTGAAACATGTTGAAAGAATGGAACATCAGATTGCAGAAGCGATATTGGCGCAGAAGACAGATTCACCCTAGGCAAAGTTTGTACATAGGAGCGATCAAATTCAAGCGAATCTGAAAAGAACTGATTCCTTAAATAATCCGCACTCGTACTTACAGTAAAATAGTCCTGTCTCCATTCAAGAAATCCTGAAAATCCCATGTCCGAACTTATGATTTTATCATCGGTGAACGTTGGATGATCTCTGACCATATCCAGATCTCGAGTTCCCGTATATCGTAAATGAGAGGACAAATTAGATGTAAATTGTTGATGAGTTTCAAGCTCGGTGAAGTATCTAAAAAACTGATCTCCAGATGTCCCTAGGCTCGTCTTGCCAGGTTCATAGATTGTATCATTAAGAGCACGAGCATTAAACTCCATCCAGCTCAGATCAGAGAACTTTTGTCGATATTGAACATCTCCTCCGTAGCCTCTCTTGGCCCAAAAAGTAGGACTAAGGGTAGCATCTTTAGATTCATCAATTGCAACAAAAATTGGCTGCTCAATTGCCAACCCTTCCGCCAATCGAGAGGAAAGCTTAGGAAACAATAGGCCTGTTTTTCTTTTGGTTTGTATCGGGAGAACGATATAAGGCAAGTAGAGAATATCTACTCCTTTTATTTTTGCCAAACCATGCTTTATAGTTACGTAACTACCAACTTTAATTCTTATTTCCTTACCATACACTGACCAAGACTCCGCACAATCTTTACAGGTCGTGAACTCTGCTTCTTTAGCAAGATATTCATTTTCATTTAACCTAAGTAATTCATTGGCAACAAGGTTAAAGTCCATCGCCATAATTCGGGCATTTTTGATATGAGCTGTTCCAGTCGCCGTATTATATTGAAGATGAGAGCCATATAAGGTGAGATCTTTAGTAATTACTCGAACATTACCTTCTATTTTTGCCAACATTGAATCCTGATCCAATGAAGCAACCTCACCATAGATAGTGTCAGATTGAGAAATGATGACGACATTTCCTACGGCCTCAAAGTAGCGACCATTATTTTTTCGAAAGGCTTTGTCTGAATAAATGGAAAGTTTATCGCCAAAAGTTAGTTGAGCTTTATCAGTTGCTGAGAATGCGTTTAAGCACACCAATAAAATAATAAGAACCTGCCACCAAAATTTTTTGGTTAGTCCTTTCATGAACATAGGTTGAAACTTCTTTAACAAAACTTAGTCCTTCTTGGATTGCAAGTTTTTCTAATTCTTCTCGCGGATACCCTTTTGGGTGATCAATTGCAGTTACGACAACCTGTCCTAGATCTGCACATTTTAGCATTTTCAACATGACTCGAACATCGGTCTCATTTCGCTTGGAAAAAGAAGTTAGAATGACATCAAATTGTAATGTGCCTAAATTATAATTGGGGGATTTTAAAAATTGAATAAGTTTTCTTACTCCATCGACATTATGGGAGCCATAAAGCCACCATTCGTTCTGAATCTTAAGAATTTCCCCCCTGAAGCTTAAAACTTCCGAGGAAGGAATCCAATTTTTGGAACTTATTTCTCTTCCAAAAAGATGACAAAATGCTGCATAGGCCAAGAATTGATTCCTCATTGAAAATTCAAAGGGGGCCAAGGATATGACATGAGTGAGATCAAAATGTCTGACCCCTAGTGATTGACTTGCCTCGCTTGCTCTCTGTCTTAGATATTCTAAATCTAGGAAACTAATTAAATCTGCTCCAGACCTTAAAACACCTAATTTTTCTTTTAAGATTTTATCGTAACGGTTACCCAAAAACTCTTGATGATCTCGAGAAATTGAACACAAGAGGACCAAAGAAGCATCAAGTGAATTGACGGCATCTAATCTTCCACCAAGACCTACTTCCAACAATAAAAACTGTGGTTTTTTTCTATAGACCCACTTGCAAAACACAAAAAAAAGAAACTCATAATAAGTGAGTTGGAACTTATGTTTTTGTACTTCGTTGTGGGAATCAAAGATGAGCTGTTCAAGTTCTATCCTAGAAATATTTCCAAGCTCTGATGAGAAACGCTCACTAATGCAAGAAATGTGGGGAGAGGTCCAAGAACAAAACGAAAATTCTTTTAACAAATGTGCTAGGCGATGAGTTGTCTCTCCTTTTCCATTGGTTCCAGCAATAATCACAATTTTTGATTCTTGAAGAGAATGAATCATCGGAGCAATAGCTAACTTTATCCGCTCGAGTCCCGGTTGATAAAACTCTCTACCATAATGAGTAATAAGCCAATCTTCTAAAGTCTCCCTCATGCTCCAGGAGAAAACATCTTAATGAAGAAGCTGAGCTCTTTTTTTAATTCTTTCCGATGAATAATTCTATCAATAAATCCATGCTCTTTTAAAAATTCTGATCGCTGAAATCCCTCAGGAAGAGTTTGACGGATTGACTGCTCAATTACTCTTGGCCCTGCAAAGCCAATCAAAGCTTTTGGTTCAGCAATATTGAGATCCCCTTGCATAGCAAAGCTAGCAGCACAGCCACCAGTTGTTGGATCCGTAAGTAAAGAAATGTATGGAATATTATGAGTTTTTAATCGCGCGCGGGAGGCTGAAGTTTTAGCCAACTGCATAAGTGAGAGAATCCCCTCCTGCATTCTTGCTCCACCAGAGCAAGAAACTACAATAACAGGTATTTTCTTTTCAAACCCTATGTCCATTGCCAGAGCGATTTTTTCGCCTGTGACTACACCCATGGATCCACCCATAAATCGAAAGTCCATAACAGCTAAAGAGACAGAAATCCCATCAATTGTCGCAGTTCCACAAACAGTGGAATCCTTGAGGCCAGTTGTCTTGATTGCGGCTTGCAATCTTTGGGCGTAAGGCATTTTATCTTCAAATTGCAGTGGATTATTGGAAATTAAATCAGGACTAATTTCTTCAAAACTATTCTCATCAGTCATCACGGCGATTCTATCATAGGCAGAAATCCGATAATGATAATCGCACAAAGGGCAAACATGCAGGTTTTCTTCAAGCTTCTCTGCCTGAAGAATTTCTCCACATTGATTACATTTTTTCCATAGCCCAACAGGAGTATTTCCTGCCATCTTTTTTACATTTTTAAGCTTTGGGTTTTTTACCTGATGAAACCATCCCATTTTTTAGCAATCCTTGAGCAGAGTTATCTTGGATAATCATCATAAAATTAATGGTACCTTTTGAGAAGGAAAATGCCCTAAGAGATTGGCTACCCTAGAGAATCAACAAAAGCCAAAACCAGTCTAAGGCACTGAAATCACATTATGGAAAGCACCAAGTGAAGTACTGCTAAACCCACCAAACTCAATGAGTTAAGATCTTAAGAAAATCGCCCTTTTTCCGATAAGAATTATAAGGTGAATACTATGCAAAAATATATCTTACTGTCCCTACTCCTTTTGATTTTAATGCCATGGGCCCAGTCTGTGACTAATCCCTTTAAGATGAACCATGAAAACTTTGTTCATCTGAGCATGGAAGAGAAACATCTACTCATTATCCGAACGATGGAGTTGATGATTGAAATGGAATCAAAATATGAAAAACAAATAAGAACCACGAATGCCTTAAATGTTGATTTGAAGAAATACACTCAATTGATTTTTAAATTACGCCAGTTTCTCCTTAGTGAAGCAGTGGCAGCAGACTTCGGAAATATGGGGCGGGAGTTCGTATCTTTAATGCAAAGGAAAAAAGGGAAGGCCTGTATCTATGCTGGCTGGGCATCCGAAACAAAAAAAATTAATGGTTCTTCATTTTGTGTCCATCCCTCAATGTCTACAGATCCTAAAATCAGATCTGCGTATCTCTCTGCCAATGGAAAATGTGTAGGCCCAAACAAAATTTCATGCAACCCGATGATTTTTGGGTACAAACAAGCGAAAAGTGAAAAACCTTTTTGTGTTGATACGGGATTTGATAATAAAACCAACAAGGCCCATAACGCCTCTTATGAATGTATGAGGTCGGCACTTCAAGTAGAAAATGTGCCAAAAGATCAAGATTCAAAACAAGATCGATTAAATGCCATGGCCGAGCAAATGAAGTCCAACCCTTCGGCAGTAAATTCTGTACAAGATTTTGTTTTTCAATTATGCGCTTGTGGTAAGTCTGGCATCGACAAAGAATACATTGACTATCTTCGTCCACACAGAACTTGCTTCGGCATGATGAATTCAATGCGAGGACTGGGCAATGAGAAATGTTCAGAGCTAGCGACTTCCTTCCCAAAAGAAAATGAAGACTTTATTAAAAAGTGGAATCAGTTTTTCAATGACGAGAATATAAAAAAACTCTCAACTCCACCTAACAAACTTCCCCAAGAATTTGATAAAGAATATAAAACATTAATATTAAACTCAGGAGTTCAAAACTACTGCTCCCCAGTTGTTGAAGTTCCACCAGTTAAAGAGTGGTATTGCCAATCAAAATGTGAGGAGACTGAAAAAGGCTCAAAAAAATTCAAGTGTGAAGTTATTAATGCTGGCTGGAAATTAAATGACAAAGATGAGCCAATTCTTGTCTCATCATTAAAAGTAAAATCTCTTGATAATGCAAAGCCTGAAATGTCTACGATGTCTGTAGAGCTTTCAAACGGATCAAAGCAGCTTTGTCCTATAACCATTGAAGTCGTTGAAGAAGTAAAAAAAGAATTTGAATGCGAATCTAAATGTGAAAAAGATCCTCAAAGTTCTGAAAACTATATTTGTAACGTAGCGAAAGCCTCTTTCAAATCAGAAAATAAGAATGAGGAAATTGACATTTCAAAAATGAAATTAAGTCAGATAAAGAATGTCACAAAAGATATGACCTCAATGCCAGTAAAACTCGAAGATGACAGCGAGCAAAGTTGTCCAATCCTCATTGTCGAAGAAGAAAAAGAAGAGGAAACAGAAAAGTCTTGTATCCTTCAACTCTCTCAGGTCAATGGTGACAAAACAAAATCAATGATTACCGCTAGCTTTTCAGGTGTTAAAGAGGAAGAGATAACAGAGGTTAATTGGTCTGAGGGGGTAAGTGCAACTGCGAATAAGAAGAATGAGGCAGTGGTTACTCAAGAAAAAGAAGCAAAGAAAGTCTCTTTAACATTTTTCATTCAAAGTGTAGAAGTGCCTAAACCTTCCTATAGCTGTGAAATTGAGATCCCGGCCATTGTCGAGGAAGCAGAAGCGAAAAAATCATACACTATAACTGCAAAAGCAGATGCCGCTGGAGCAGCGACGGTGAAAGTAAACGCCACTTTTAAAATTGATAATGCAGAAACAAAAGAATTACCCTCTGGATTTAAAATTTCTTGGAGTAGACAAGGAACTGGAGCTAGCAAACTTAAAGTTGCTCCTAAAGAAGACGTAAAAACTTCGGCCGTAGGTGATGGCGAAAGTGGAGAGCAAACTGACTCTAAAGTAGAGATTAAAGTTACTGAAGGAGAAGTTGCAACAGGAACTTCGATAACAGAAGTAAGGGCAGAAGAAGCTTATAAGACTTGTGCGAGTTTATATGATGATAAGGGTTCCTCCGTGGCAGGGCCAAGCTGCGCAGATATACCTGCTCTACAAAAAGTGAATCCAAATATTAATAATCAAAACTATCAACCAAAACAGATGCCAAACTTTCAGATAAGACCTTCTAATACAAGTCTTCAGGGAATTCTTTAAAAAGAATTCCCTCTTTAAGATTTTTTTATCTGATTGAGTTCAGCATAAATTTCTTTAGTAGGTCGATCTAGAATAAGACCTAATAACTTGGCAAGGTTCTTTGGACCCGAATTTTTAGTTAAAATTTCTTGGGCCAAATCTCGAAGATCTTCCCCCATCATTTGAGTAATCTTACTCTCCCTATGGATGAGTATGATGAACTCCCCTTTAAAAGTGACTTCCTTCTTTTTACTTTCCCATTCACGCGCTTTAAATCGAACAACTTGCTGAAATTTTTTTGAAAGCTCTCTTACCAAGGCAATACTAAATTCTGGATGGAGCTGGGCAAGCTCATCCATCGTTTCCTCAACCCGAGTTGGAGCTTCAAAAAAAATGTGAGTCCCGTAATTCGTCTCATTAAAAGCTTTTGCTCTCTTTGAAGTTTCTCGAGGTAAAAAGCCATGAAAATGAAAGGGAATGGGAGGTAGTCCTGAAAGTTCAAGTGCCATAATTGGAGAAGATACACCTGAGTAAGACTCAACCTCGATACCATTTTCATAGGCCGCAAGAACTAAAGGATAGGCCGGATCAGAAACAATTGGACTTCCGGCTTCAGATGCAACGTAGAGATCTCTTGATCTAGCGAGCTCTAGTAATTTCTGAATCTGACCAGACTCAGATTGATCATGGAGAGATTGGATTCTCTTTCCACTTACAGTAATTCCAAGATGGTTTAAAAGCTCTCGGAATACCCGAGTATCTTCGACAGCAAATTCTTCTCCCGCCCTTAAAGCATCCAGAACACGAGGAGTTAGGTCTGAAAGATTACCTATAGGTGTGTTTAGTAGAATGATTTTTCCCACGTCTTCGGCCTTTTGATAGTTCATGTTAAAATAAATAAGTTACGGGCAATCACCAAGGAGAGACCCCAATGAGTATGAAGGCCAACGTTCTTAGAGACGCCAATGGAAATATTATCGTTCATATGCAAGGGGATTTAAACTACGATCATAGTTATCCTTTAAGAAATGAGCTGCAACAAATTGCAAACAACAATCCAAACGCTAAAATCACAATAGATTTGGGTGGAATTGACTTTGTTGGTTCATCAGGGATCTGTCATTTTGTTGAGACGCTTAAAATAATGAAAGATAAGCAATCAAACATCAATATTTCTAATGTAAAGCCTGAGTTTCTTAAAATCTTTAAGCTCTACTCGCTTAACGAAGCTGATTTTGTTGCAGAGCTCATGAATTTTGATAGTGATGAGACAGAAAATCTCAACACGAAGTTTGGTAACCGAGATAATACTTTCGAAAACTAAAAAAAAAGGGTCCCGATTGGGACCCTTTTTTTTGACTAAAAACTATACTGAAAAAGATTTAACTGAATGGGTGGCAAGCTCTTCCCTTTTCTCTTTTCAGATTCAAAAGTAAAAGATTGATTCAAAACATGCTCTTGCATGACTTGAAAGCGATCAAAAAAGCCTCCCCGTCGAGAGCCTGAATCATCCTCTCCCCCACCGCCTTCTTCTGAATTATATTCATCACCATAAATATCGCTAGACTCCTGATAAGGAGAGGAATTGTCATCATAATTTCCAGATTGTTTTTGATAATGGGAAATAAGGACGTAGCCTCCAAAAAGCAATCCCGCATATAGACCTAGTGAAGCACCTTGGGCCACTGCTCGAGTAGAATTTCCAAATGCCATAGTCGCAACACCAAGGAGAGCACCGCCGCCAGCACCATACCCCGCCATGGTTAAGAAGGCCTTCGCCTTTGCTGGCATTTCGGCCCTTGCTTCATCGGGACGAAGTATAGAGTTAAAAAGGAAAAAAACGATGAATAAAGATAAAAATTTTCTCATGGTAATAGGTTAATGAATCTCGAGAATATTTGCAAAAGATAACGCTTACCCGACAATATCAGTAACCTTAACTCGAGCACTTAAAATCGCACCAAGAAAACTTGCTGCCCTAAATATCCGGACCTTCTGCCCCTTCAAGCTAGAATGAGCTCCCACGATTGAACTTTTAACCTCTGCTACCTCGAGCCACCACCCCTGCTGGTCACGGCAAAGTTTTGCTAAATCAATTTGTCCTAAGTCTCTACGTCTGAGAAGGTGTGCCGAAACTAAAACTGGAATAGATTTATGATGAAAAGTAACTGAATGATCAAGCTCAGATTTAAGACCGGGACTAAACGTATTCTTTGACACCCTTAAAGGACTTGCGGTGAATCGGACTTGGCCCAAATTCTTTAATCGCATCTCGGTGGAACTTGGTTGGGTAGCCATAATGGGAATTAATTCCATATTGCGGGTACAGCTCGTGCATTTGGCCCATAAAAATATCTCTCTTTTCCTTGGCAACCACTGAAGCAAGACCAATAAGAAGAGAGATCTTATCACCGCCAATAATTGGCAACTCTGTGAAGGGAGATTCTTTATCCCACCTAAACCTCATATTTCCATCAATTAAGACTGTTGTTAGATTCTTTTTCTTTTTCGAAAGAAAGAGACTTGCTTCTTTCATTCCTCGTAAACTTGCCGCTAGTATGTTTTCTCGATCAATAACTTCGTGGTCCATTTCCCAAGTCACAAAGCTCAGCTTTAACCCATCAAAACTAATCTCTCCTTTTTCTCGAAATGGTATAAGTTCCATCCCAAGCCCGAATAAAATTTTTGATCTTTCGGACGGAGAAAGTTTTTTAGAATCTTTCACCCCTGAAGTTCTTAGTTTCTTTAATAAGCTAGATAATTCTGTTTTGCTCTCAACATAAAGTCGAACAGCGCCAATCACAACGGGACCACAGAGAGGTCCCCTGCCGACTTCATCGACTGCAATAATTTCTTGGGGGAATTTTTTTATCAGTTCTAATTCGATCATTAATGCTTTTTCAAAAAAAAAGGCTCCTTTCGGAGCCCTTCTTTTTTAACTCAATCTCGAGATTAATCGCGGTTGTAATCAATTGCCACACGTGCAGCTTTACCAGTTCTCGTACGAAGGTAGTTATGCTTAGCGCGACGAGACTTACCTTTAGTAATCACTTTCACACCTTCAACAGCTGGTGAATGAAAAGGGAATACACGTTCAACACCCACGCCGTCAGAAATCTTACGAACGCGGAAGTGACCATTCATTTTTCCAGGATGTTTCATGGCGATACATGTACCTTGGAAATTTTGGATACGAGTTTTTTCGCCTTCTTTAATTCGAACAGCTACTTCAACAGTGTCACCAGTTCTGAATGCAGGCAATGCTGTTGCATTCGGGTTAGCGTAGATCTTTTCTACAACATCAATTAGGTTCATAAAAATCCTCTCAATGACGAGCCTTCCATTCGCGCAACACGTGGCCAGAGGGAAGGGAAAAATTATGAGATCAGAGGCTTCAGCGAAGTAAAAAAAGTCGTGATAATATCCGTCACTAGTCTAATCACTTGAGAGCGAGGCAATAAATCTCTAGGTTCAACGTAATAACAAGAACATGGCCCCTTCGTCAAGGGAAGTTCTTTTCAAAAGATGAGTTTTAAATTTATTAATGAAAATCTAAGGACTTAACTAAAGAGCATCCTGAGCTCTAGCTAATCGATCACAGTAAATAGCGACGGCGGAGCGCACCGAAAGATGATTATAACCATCGCTTGCCTTACCAAAAATTGGCTCTAAGCGAAAATCGGCTTTACTGGTTACAGACTCAGTTAGTCCCCATCCTGTTCCAAAAAGAAGGAGCATTGGGACATTTTCTACTTTTAACTTGGCAAGGAGTTCTATCTCTTTGCCGTCATACTTCTCAAAATTTGCCCCTGTCACAACAACAAAAGGGGCTTTTCCTTCAATTCTCTTTATCTCCTCAACCGTTTGCTCTATCGTGTCCACAACAGTCGCATCTGCGAGGGCATTTTTACGATCAGGGTTATAAATAAGCCCAGAGTCTGTTTCCCAGAATCCTAAAATTTTTTTGACCATCGCCTGTTGATTCTTGATCGGGGTGATTAAAAAATATTTTTTAAAGCCAAAGGTTCTGGCAGTTCGAGCTATATCGTGAATATCTAGATTTGTGACTGAAGTTGTTATTTCCTGTCCGTCTTTTGAACGGATGGGACCATGAACGAGACCAATATAGAACTGATTAGAAAAATTCATGGGGAGGTTATAAAGCAAAATGCAAGAATCTGACAATGAAGATCATGCGACCTATTTAATTCCCCAGTTCTCATAAATTTTGCTGCGTCGAAAGTAATCACGATAAACACAAGAGCGATCATTAAAGTCTTTCTTAAATGTGTCAGTTGAAAGCGTGACCGACTCAGGCCCACCAGGAATAACAGGAGTGAATTTTAGTCCTTCACATAACTCGGTATCTATCTTATTTTTTAAATCCGGAACGGCCAATAAGAGAAAGCACATTTCAGTCCGAGCATAGCGCTTCGCCTTAGCAATACTTCCTGAAGATTCGATTTCCTCTTTTTTAATTTTTTTCAAAATCCGATGGATGTTTTTTCCAAAAGCATCATTAAATGAACTTAAGTTTGAAATAGTAATTGGCTGAGCTCGATTGATATCTGCCTTAATAAGTGCAAGATTATCTGTTCCTGACATTTTAGACAACGTCTCGGTAAATCTCTCAGCTGCCAAAAGTTGAGCAACCAGAACTTGATCTTCAGGAGTAGAGTTTTGAATAAGATCCATAAGAGCTAATCGAATCACCATGTCCAAGCGCGCCTGGATCACGACTGTTCCGTACTTTAATTGTGTAATCTCATAAATCTGCTCAACAGGAGAGCCAGTAAAACCTTCTGTCTCAATATTAATCACTGCATTTTGGGTGATCTCATAAACTTCTGTGAACTTTTTTATTGTGCTTTCATAAAGTCTGGAGAATTGATCATTTTCTCCTCTTGGAGGATGGTCTTTAAGAAAAGTAATGATCCCTTTCAAGCTATCCATAGGGGATATTTTCCAACGGTTCCCAGATCTCTCATAGGCACTAGAAAGTGTTTGAAGAGCATCTGGCTGAAGAACTTGAGCAAGTTCTTGATTTACCCTGATGCGAGTTTTTTGAACCCATTCAATATATTTTTCTTTTACAAGATCAAGAGTTGGGTTAAAGCCGGATGGCTTAGACCAAGCATTAAAATCCTGATAAGCACCTTGGTTAGTTCTAATGGATGCATCGTCAGGGAGATTAAGCAGGAAGTATGGTGTATAGCCTACAGGAATAACATCATAGAGAGGATTTTTAACGTTGTTAGGCGCCACAGAAGGTATTAGTGTAACAATTAAACTTCTTAAAAACCCCCACCTGTCATTTAAATCTGAGTAAGAATTATATAGAGCACGATTTTCTTCAATTAGGCCAATCCCATAGGCTTCAAGAGAGCGAAGAACCGCATCGCGATTAAAAACATTACTCTGTCGTCCAGCATCGGCCGTTGTAGTCGGGGTCACCCCTGCTCTGACCTTAGTTAACCACTCAAGCAAGACAGGGATCTCGCGATCATTTAAACGGATAGCACTTGCAAGGCTTGAGTTTTCTAAAGTTCGCTGACGAAAAGTTGCCTTGAAGTTTAAAAAAGATTCAGCATCTTTCATCTGGCACCAGCGCTCGGACATCGTTTCGAGTGCACACTTATAGGCTTCAAAAGCGACAGAGTTATTTGAGATTCTTCTTATCTGCCAAGAGTTTGTACTTTGTCTTATACCTTCAATCGTTTGACCTAAAAAAGCCGATCCTGCAGACAGACCAAGTCCTAGAGCGGGATTGGCAACACTAACCGTTGCTCCAATTGCGCTCACAATCGAAGTTGCAGACTTAAGGATGTTACCATTTTTTTTAAGACAAGTTTGGTTACCAACAATTTGAGAAAAAGAAGAATTGGCCGTTTGGACAATTCCCATGAGTAATTGAACTTTATCCGGCCCATTAAATTGCGATTTATTATTTATTGATCCCTCAATCGCAGCACGTTGTAATTGAAGATCTCTTAACTTGCCATTGATGTCAGATTGAACAGAGACCTCAGAGGTTTGTGAGAGCTGTATAAGGAGTTCTTGTTCTTTTGAATTAAGTGTAGCGATTTGAACTTGTTGAGAATCTAAATTTTGAACACTCGTCAATTGTTGACTGAGAATTTCGAGCTGAGAAATACTTCCAGACAATGATCTACAATCTGGATCTTGAGAAAGAGATCTTAAAGTTTCTATTAAGGCTTTGGAATCAGCAAGAGCACTTCGTGTCCATTCTCCCTGTGTGCGGCAATTTGAGGAAAAATAGCTTAGTAGCTCACTACCTGGAATGGCTTCGGCCAAAACGCATGTCGTAAATAATAGAGCAGATAAGATATATAAAACGCGCATGGGGCTTTCTAGCAAATAATAAGTTGAAATCCTCGAACTATATTTAGGCCAGAGTAAAAATTACAAGATGTGATTTTAAGCACATATGGCCATTTTTTTAAAAAATGTTCAGGTTAAAGCACAGGCAAAAGCTTAAAAAGAGTTTTATAATGAAAAAATGAAAAAACTAACTGCCATTATCAGCACCTTAATTCTAGCGGCCTGCTCAACCCACCCACCTTTAAAGAAGGTTGAAAAAGTTGAAATCAGTCGTTTCATGGGGAAGTGGTACGTCATTGCCAACATCCCAACATTTGTTGAAAAAGAGGCCCATAACGCTGTTGAGACTTATACTTGGAATAAGAAAGAAGATCGTATCGATGTTGTTTTTGAATTTAATAAAGGCTCTTTTCAGGGTGAGAAAAAAACTTATACTCAAAAAGCTTTTGTCATGGATGATTCTGGAAGCGAGTGGAAAATTCAATTCTTCTGGCCCCTTAAATTTCCCTATATCATCATGGACCTTGCGGATGATTATTCCTACACGGTCATTGGTGTCCCTAATCGCAGCTACATCTGGATAATGGCCAGAACTCCAATGATGGAAGAAAAAACCTATCAAGAAATCCTGAAAAGGATTAGTGGACAAGACTACGATATTTCATTGATTCAAAAGGTGCCTCAGCGGCCTTAGATGCTTTTATCTTTTAGAAGATCTGGTCTCCATTTTTTAGTCATCGTGATCTTCTCTTGATGCTGCCATTCTTGGATTTTCTTGTGATGCCCCTCAAGTAAAATTGAAGGCACCTCAAGGCCTTCAAATTCACGAGGCTTGGTATACTGAGGGAACTCAATCAAACCATCTTCAAAAGAATCATCTTCACTGGATAATTTATTACCCAAGATTCCTGGAACAAAGCGAACAGCAGAATCAAGCATGAGCATGATTGCCAATTCTCCACCTGTAAGGACAAAATCACCAACTGAGTAAAACTCATTTACATACTTTTGAAGAAAACGCTCATCAATCCCCTCGTAACGGCCGGCAATGAAAACAAGATCCTTATCATTCATCCCTAATATATTTTGACCAAAGGTTCGTGCGACTTTATTATTCCAAACTTTTCCCCGAGGTGAGGTATAGATCACATGAAGCTTATCCAGGGAATCATATCCTCCCGCTTCCTGCACACCTTTGATAAGTGCTTCTTTTAAAATATCGGCCCTCATGACCATTCCCGGGCCTCCACCATATGGAGAGTCATCAACACTTTTATATCTTGTTTGGGAGAAATCTCGAATGTTCACAAATGAGAGCTCAAACTTTATTTCTTCACTTCTCTCACCTCGGAAGGCAGAACCTGCGATTCCACATTCGAGAAATGGTTTAAACATTTCAGGAAATAAAGTGAGAATCCAGATGCGTTTGATCATTCTGTATACTCCGGCATGATCATAACGATTTTTTTATTTTCGGTGTCTATCTCAGGAAAGAAAGCTTCAACATAAGGAAGAGTCAGGCTTTGTCCGTCATTCAAACGAATTTCAAAGAGGTACTGCATTCCATTGTCCGAAAAGCTCTCAAGAACCCCAACCTTCTGACCATCGGTATTCACGACATCCATATCAATCAGATCAACAAGGTAAACTTCATTATCCTCAGCTTCGGGGAAAATATCTCGAGAAACATGAATTTCAAAAGGCAGAAGTGTTTCCAAATGTGTCCGATCTTTAATTCCTTCAAAATAGCAGATGACTTTATTTCCGAAACGAAGTTTCTGAATTAGCCATTCTTCTCCGGCCTTGGAAATTTTTGACTTCTCGGAGGATGGAAAAAGAATAACCTTCATCCCCTCCTCTAGAACAGACTCATTGTGATCATCGTTCAAAAGTCGGAGTTCAACTTCGCCCTTGATTCCATGAGGATGAAAAACATTGGCAATTTTTATCAACTTTGAGTTTTCTTTTGTCATAAAAAATAAAAACCCCAACTGACTCGATTGAAATCAATCGGTAAGCTGGGGTCCAAAACATTTGTTAAATAAAAGTTACTCGATTATTTCGAGCACTGATCTTTTTCTAAGCTTAGTAGAAGCTGCATTAAGAATTGTTCTCAATGCTCTAGCCGTTCTTCCTTGCTTACCAATCACTTTGCCCAAATCCGATTTATCGACCTTGAGTTCTATGACTGTGGTTTGCTCACCTTCAACCTCATTAACTTCAACATGCTCGGGCATGTCAACAAGGGCCTTAGACACAAACTCAATCAGATTCTTCAATTCGCTGCTCATAACACCTGCTTGTAAGGGTCATTACCCCGGGAGCTGATCGACCGGGTTAGCAATATTATAACTTAATATTGTTATTTTTGAGCAATGTTCTTACAGTATCAGTAAGTTGGGCGCCTTTAGCGATCCAAGTCTTGATACCTTCAACATTAACTAATTTAATAGCTTCTGCAGCTTTAGGATCGTATTGGCCTAATTTTTCAAGGAATTGGCCATCTCTTGGGCTACGAGAATTTGTAGCTACGATTGTATAAACTGGACGGTTTTTGCGGCCTCCACGGGCCATTCTAATTTTTACCATTGGGGATTCTCCTCTAATGTACACAAAAAAATTTTATGTTTTATATTCTAACTGACGAGTAAAGTCAAACCAATGACTATTAACCCCTCAGAAATACTTCTTTCCAAACTGGCCTTTCTTAGGACCCTTTTCTTTCTGCTCTCCAAAAGGTTGCTGATTCTGCGGTGCCTGCCTGAATCCTTTCACCGGACCCATTCCCGGAAGATTAGGAAGACCGCCACCTTTCATCATCCCCATCATTCCAACCATCATTTGACGCATTTGCTCAAAGCGCTCCATGAACTGATTCACATCCTGAACAGTCTTGCCCGAACCTGCCGCAATTCTTTTGCGTCTAGATGCATTAATTAACGATGTATCTTCACGCTCTTTCTTAGTCATAGAGTTAATCATGACTTTCATTTTTTTCATTTCATTTTCAGCTGGCCCCAAATCACCCATCTGGCGAAGGGCCCCGCCCATACCAGGTATCATTTTCAAAATTGAGCCAAAAGAACCTAAACGATTAATTGTCTCCATTTGTTTTAGAAAATCATTTATCGTGAATTTTCCCTTCTCAAGATTGGCCATCATTCCCATGGCTTCGTCTTGATTAATGGCCTCTTCTGCTTTCTCAACCAAAGAGAGCACATCACCCATATCCAAAATTCGCTTGGCCAATCGGTCAGGATGAAAAGGATCGAGATCCTTCATCTTCTCACCAACGGAGATGAATTTTATCGGAACTCCAGTCACGTATCGAATAGAGAGGGCTGCACCACCTCGAGCGTCTGAATCCATTTTTGAAAGAACTACACCTGTTAGGCCAACTTTCTCATGAAAAACTTTAGCAACATTCACAGCTTCCTGACCGGTCATCGCATCGGCCACCATGAGGACTTCTGGGTTATCAAGAGACTTGCGAACCTCAACCAACTGACCCATTAACTCTTCATCAACTTGGAGACGACCAGCAGTATCGATAATGGCAATATGCTTATTAAGTTTCTTCGCCTCGGCCATACCGTTTTTAACAATATCAACTGAGGACTGAGTTAAATCAGAATCAAAATAATCAACGCCCAAATTTTTTGCGTGTGTAATTAGCTGATCCTTAGCGGCCGGACGAAAATTATCGGCAGGAATAAGGTAAATATCTTTTTTATTTTTATTTCGAAGGAAAAGCGCAAGCTTACCAGCAAATGTTGTCTTACCAGCACCATTTAATCCTACAATTAAAATTGGCATCACTGGTGGACGACTTACATCAAGACCTTCATTCTCTTTACCCATTAGGGCAGCAAGCTGGTCATGCATGATCTTTACAAACTGCTGACCCGGCTCTACACCACGAAGAACTTTTTCTCCTAAGGCTTCCGCTTTAACTTTTTCAACAAACTCTTTAACGACTTTAAAATTAACATCTGCTTCAAGTAAGGCGGTTTTAACTGCCTTGAGCGTTTCTTCAATATTCTCTTCAGAGATTTTGCTTTTTCCACGAAGCGAGCGAAAGGCATCGGAAAACTTTTCGCTTAAAGTATCAAACATGTTTTCTCCTCTAATTTTTAACTGGTTGAGCTTACCTCAAATTTCTAAAAACGCGAAGTGTCGATTTGAGAATAAGAACTAGCCCAGATTATTAGATAACCAACTCAGGCAATCTAGAGGACTAAAAGCAATAAAATCGGCTCCAGATTCGATCAATGAATCTAAATTAGCACTTTTATTCCAAGTAGCACCAATGCTTTTCACTCCGAAATTCTTTGCCCCAACAATATCATTTACTGTATCCCCAATAACACAAGCATGCGCTTTATTGATTTCCCCAAGCATTTGACCTACTCCGCCGATGTGTGGCTTTGGATATGCATCATCCGAGGTACAAAAACCTTCGAAAAAATGAACCACTCCCAATTCTTGAAGAATCCTCAACGTCGAACTTCTGTCCCGAGCAGTCCACACATAAAGTGAATGATTTGTTGAAAGGTTGATCAAAAGATCTTTGATGTCAGGGTATAAAGAGTAACGAGACTGTGATGTGTCTAATAGAGTTCCATCACAGTCAAAAACGATGTGTTTTGTCATTAAAGTCTATCGACAGCGGTAAGCTCCACCATCAGTGACCATGTAACGGGCAACAATGAGACCAGATTTTGCATAGCCTTTGGCATACATAATTCCTAAAAGATCAATCTTATCGTCTGCCACAGTTAAAGAAAATCTTTCAATAAGAGAGGCTTCATCAATAGAAAGAGGCTCGTCCGTGTTAGTTTCATCAGAAAGTGAATTTAGGAGAGTTTTAAAATCTGAAAGACTACGTCTGCTGAGGGATCTTACCTCATCGTAATGCATTTTATAGTGATCACCATTTCCATCTACTTCAATATAACTATTTGTGATTCTAAAATCATATTTAGTCGTATTGCATGTTTCATCAGCAAAAGCAGTTAAAGAAAATAGAACTAGAAGCGTTGAAATGATTTTCATAAAATCTCCCAAGTAGCTAAAATTAATACCAACCGAAGATAGACTGATAAAAACTCTAAGGCAAGTCCTTCGAGTATGAAAAAATCTAATAACTAATTGCAACTTCAGGATCCTTCGCTTAAATAGATTTTATGAAAAAACCAGTCCCGTTTACCCCTGAACTGACCGCTAAGATCGAAAAGTTTCAATCTTTTTCAGCTCCAATGACATTGGGCAAAATCAATTTTTCCTCAAAGCTACTTCTGGCCCCTATGGCCGGAATCTGTAATATGCCCTTCAGATTACTAATGGAAGATCTTGGTGCGGGCGGAACAGTTTCAGAACTCATTTCTTGCCATGGAATTAATTATGGCAACCAGCGCACACTGGAAATGCTCAAGATTGATCCACTTGAAAAAAATGTAGGGATTCAACTATTTGGAGAAGATCCTGAAGCCATGGCCCGCGCAGCAGCTGTAGCCGAAACTTATGGACCAAAATTTCTTGATATCAATATGGGATGCCCAGTAAATAAGGTTGTGTCCAAGGGCGGTGGCTCGGCTCTTATGAGAGAAATTCAGGCACTAGCTCCACTTTTTGAGAAAGTTCGAAGTCAGATAAAAATTCCTCTCTCAATCAAGATCAGAACTGGGTGGGATGCTAATTCCTTAAATGCCGGCGAGATTCTAAAAATTGCACAAGAGAGTGGGATTGAATGGGTCGCGATTCATGGACGTACACGGACTCAGCAGTACACAGGTCTTGCAGATTGGAGTTTCATCGAGAACCTGAATGAAATAAAAAAACTTCCTCTCATTGGAAACGGAGATCTTCATCATCCATTTGGAGTTTCAGAACGACTTCAAAAAACAAAATGCGATGCGCTTATGATTGCAAGAGGTGCATTGAGAAATCCCTTCATCTTTTTAGAGTCTCTTGATCCAAGCTATGCCTCTCAAAAGCGATCGCAATTTCATGGCAAAGATTATTGGGAAGTGATTAATCGGCTATACTTCTATATCACCAACACTTTTCCAGAAGAAAGAACTATACTCGTTCAGCTAAGAAAACTTATTGTATGGTTCGCTGCCGGCTTTCCACATGCGGCTTCTTTCAGATCTCAAATATTTACCAGCCAAAACCTTGATGAAACCATGAAATTAACAGAAGACTATTTTCTATCCCTTCAGGATTCTCAAAAGTTCATCAACTATGATGAAGTTTTCATGAGTTCTGGCCACGGCTAAAACAATTAAATGTTTTCGGCCAATCAACCGATACTTGAGAAGTATGCGTTTTTTATTGTTATTTCTAACTATCCCCTATCTTATGGCCGAAGCGGCAGCTCCGGACTGTAATCGATTAAAAAAAATCGCTGAAGATTTAGAAAAATCGATACAATCAAAGCGCTTTGGACCTAATTGCGATCAACTAGACCCAGTCAAAGATTTCGGTCTTCCTAAAGATTTTATTGGTTTTGATGAAAAATATGATTATCGATGCAAAGATTTTTCGAGCATTGAGCTTCAGCTGAAATCCATTGAAAATGAAATTGCCCTACTCAAGGGGATCGAAAGTGTAAAGACAGAGATCAAAGACGGCGCAGAGGTTCTAAAAAATACCAAAAACCCAGAGATCGCCAAAGAGGCTTCTCAGAATTTTATTGCGAGCCTTAATATAGCGACTTCTTTAGAGTTATTTCTTGGGACGAACAGCGCAAGCGGAGAAAATATTCTTTCCAAAATTGCCAAGGACCCAGTGGGATGGGTCGACATGGGAAGTTTCGCTGGGCTGATTAGAAAACATTGTGCAGAAATGGAAACGCAGGGAGATACAGTTTGTAAAAACTTTGTTTTTACTCCTGAGACCTACAAAGAATTGAATGACTTCGTGACCATTGGAAAGGGAACAGAGAAAAAATTTGATAAACGACAGGTCAGATTACTCAACGATGCACTCTACGTCCAGCGTGGTGGCGAGTTCCCCAACAGTGAGAATAAATATAGCTATCGTAAACTTGCTTCAGAGCTAAAAGGGCTTCAGGCAAACGGAGTTTTATCCCCCGAGGATTTACAAAAAATTAAAGAACTCACTCTGATTAATTCTGATCCTCGTTTTGATTTTATACAAAATTTGACAAAATCAATGAAAGAGCTAAAAGGATCAGAAAAATTAATCAAGGCCCAAGATATCCCAAATCGATTCGGTAGTTACCTCGGAGATCTAAAAAAACGCCATGAATGGGAACTTAAAAGCAAAGTTTCGCTTCTTCTTAGTAAGCATAGTGATATCCCTGAAGCTTCTTCAGATAAATGCCTCCAGGCTCGAAATTTAGAGGTCCCTATAGAAGAGTGTCTCGATTTGATTTCAAAAAGCGACAAATTACCCCAGCTAGATAAAAGTATCCTTTCCGATCTGAAAGAGGAATTTAGGTATGGGGAGAAGCAACTCTCTAATCTTAGCGAGCATCAAAAAAGTTGCATTCCAGATGCATCACTAACTTATCCGAAAGATTGCGAAGGGATTATATCTACTCAAGTTGTTGAGTTAATGGATAAGGCTCAATATTTAACAGCTCTAAAAGCAAAACATCTTCAAACGAGTCCAGATCTCATCAGCTTTAGAAATTATGCTTTGGAAAAACTCCATTCCGGCCAATGCATGAATTCCACTGAAACAAATATCATGGAATGCCCTCCAGAAATTGGAACTCTTCCAAAAGAAGCGATCGTTCTTGCCGCAGAAACTGAAGACATCATTCATATTTTTGAAAAACCAAAAGAGAATACAAATATAAGTAGTATTTGTGTCGAATCAGCTGAAAAAGTTCCCTTCAGCTCAGAACTCTGTGAGCTTGCAGAAGATGATCCAAAGAAAAAGAAAAAGGTGAATCAAGACACATACGTGGCATCAGTAAAACCAGAATCAAGAAATAGAGTCGCGCAGGATTATGTTAATTTTGGAACTTCAGTTCTGCAAAGTTTAGCGGGTTACATGACTCCGCAACCAATGATGAACTCAAATCCCTACGCTCCTATTTTCCCATATACTCAGCCTCCAGTGTCCTATGATATTTCGACTCAAATCATGGCACCATATGTGATGAATGGTTTTGGTAACTACTATTCAACCCCAGGACTTCAACCTTACTCCTCTCTCAACTCTTCAAGCACCTTTGCGCCTTATAGCTTTAGCAGTTCTTCCCATTTCAACTCTCCAGTTGGATGGTAATTGACGACTTTTCAAGGCAACTTCTATAAATGGTATACCATCCTACCCAAGAAACCATATATGAATTCAGATAGTTACGTTCATTTGAAATGATCTGGGCAGATATTTCCCAGAATGCTCATAAAATTAAGATAAACCTGTGAAAATCCGAAAAATGAGAAGAGGAAAACTGTACACATGGATGTTAGGTACCTACTGCTTCTAATCTTTTTAGTCTCATGCCTTCCTGAATCCCAGGTTGGTACGGCCAATTTATCTGAAGGAACATCACAAACAACTTCGGGCTCTGGAAGTGGTACATCGACTCAAGAGAGCATGTCTACACAATGGAATTTTCTTGGGACACTTTCTAAATCAATCACTATTAATGTCTCGAACTTAAATAACTCCTACATTATGGGTAAGGACATTGCGAGCTTTCTTTCAACAACAGGAAATTTTACTCAAGAGTATTGCTTAATTAGTCGCTACCCTTTGAATGGTTTGACATATGAGCTAAGAACTCGAGCGGTGCCAGTCTCCTACTATGATTTCACAGCAAAAAAAATTGTGAAACTTTTTCGCGTCGATTTTAACGACCTGGCAAATTCACAGAGTATTTGTGGAAGTGCAGCTCTCCAGGTTCTTGATGCCAATGGAAATTATATTTCCAACCCAATCCCCATTGCCTCATCTACTCATAACCCAAGCCTTATTTGTACAAATTGCACAAGTATCCTGACCTCTGGCAAGCTACTCTTTTTTAAAAAAGATGGTGCTTCACTAAAAGAACTTCCACTCTCGCAGGTGGATATCAATTCACTAAGTCTATTGGTTGATCCAAATAACTTCTCAAACACAAATACTGGAACATGCTCACAAACTGATTGCGTGAGCCGAGGATATGATTGTTGCCTAGACAACCAATGTATCACTAATGGAGCCGCTCGTCCTGCGGCCACAACTCTTTATTCCTCGCAATACCTTTCGGCCGAACAGGAAAAACTTAATAATCCACTGGCGTATTTAAACTATCCACACCTTTACTACATATGCGGAAGTTCCGTTGCCACCAATGGCGATGACTCAAACAATTCTTCTTATGTTCAAGGGCTAACTCAGCTTAAGAAAGATTATTTTTGTGTCGAGCACATGAAGAAATATAAAACCGGAACGACCTTTCATCTTGATATACTTTCCGGACTAAATTTTTTCCCAGATGATTTGGACATTCCAGATGTTGCCAGCAATGCTTCAACACTTTATCCAACAGATATAGAGTGCCGAAACAATGTTGATCCTAACTCAAATATGTACTATCAAAAAGTGATTGAAAGGCTCTACCAGAACTGTGGATGCTCTAAAACAAATATAAATGATATGATCACTTACTGTCCTAATTACGAGTATAGCGTAAATTATATAGAAAATTCTGGTCTTCCAAACCGTATTGATTGTTTTACCCCACCGACTCAGGCCGGGGCAATCCCGTCTCAACGAACAGTTTCGGTAAATTCAAAATCTGCTCCTCATCGCTACTTTAGGACTTGCGGAGATGAATTTGGCTCAACGACACCTTGTACGACTGGGGACAATCAAGAAGGTGATGTTTTTGAATATCAAGATGAGGGAAAGGTTCTTCCCTATCAAGAAAACTTTGGGATGAATTCTATCTTAGGCCAGATGAATGTCTCTCTAGACAAGGCCCTACCTGCAAAAATGGTAGAAGTAGAAATTGATCATGTTTACCAAATTTCTACGACCTCTGGAGTTTATAATCCTTGTCCGAGCTGCGGAAAAGACTCTTGGTTTTCTACATTTTCTCCTTACCCAACAACTTCTTACGGAACAGGACTACAGACCGTAGGACACTCCACCAGGAGGGACAGTTATGACTATAACTCCACTGGTGGAAATTACGAAGATACGATCTTCGGTCGCGCCTGTTGGATTCCACCAACAATGCTTCCTTACTCGCATCATCCAGCAGCAACAACTCAGACACAAAGACTCACTCGTCTTAAAACTCAAGCGGCACTCTATGCTAACGGCTACCAAAGAGACTGGTTCGGCTTTAATAAAGGTGCCCTGATAGGATCATTCGATGGAGTTTCTTGGTTTGCCATTGGTAAAGGCAGAATTGTCAGAGCAAAAACTAAAAAGTTATTCCTCGCCATAAATGCACCTTTCGCTGATCTTGCATCCCCAACTTTACATGTTGTAAATATTCAAGACTACGATGGTGTGACGGTGGCCCCAGAAGTTGATTATGATCCTCAATATCACCTCTCTCATCCTTATCAAAATGAAGCCGGAAACTGCCAAGCTAACCATATGTGCTCAACAGATACCGATTGTGTGACAAAGCTTGGTTGGGAATATATGTGCGCCAATGTTCAGGACATTAAAACCAAGTGGCCTAGCTTTGACGTTAACGGCAAGGAAGTCGCCAATGATTCGCGCTTACTCACACTAGATCAAATCCTTCATCAAGAAAGATTTCCTTCTTCATCGACTAAGCGTTGTATTTACCGTGGGGCAGGAGCAATTTGTAATCAAACTTCTGGCGGCATTACTGACGCGAATAAAAGAAAAACTCTCACCTGTGCTCCAAATTTTTATTGCGCTAATGTCAATTCAGCCTCAGCCGTTTTTAATTCTAAAGTCGCGAGATATGGGGCAACGCTTGAAGAAATTCCAGTCAGTCGTAATCATTATTTCGGCAAGGATGCAAATGTCCTTGGACGTCCATTAAGTTATACGGCTTCAAGTTTAACGACCACTCTACCAGGTGACGTCAGAACTAACTTAATTCAAAACATGATCCAATATGAAACCTCAGCGACAAGTGTTACAGGTCTTTGCCGTCCAGGAAAGGCAGTTCCTTCGATTTCAAACCAGGGAACAATGTCTAACCCATTTGAGCAGCACAAGAATGCAGACTCCTCAGGCAGAACTGATTATATCAATCAAATAGGTGGTTGTAATTCAAGTCTATTCACATCTCATCGCTACTCATCATGTCCAGTGATAAATTCAACAGGTGATTATGAATTTGTAACGGCCTATAATCCGGCTGATTATTCTGAGAGAGCGAGGAATCAAAATTCCTGTGGGCTAGATGCTCTTTTAACTAGTGCAAATGTTACTACTAATACAGAAGGCAATTCAGAGACGCTCCTCCCTTACTCCCCTTTCCGGGCCATTCAAGGCAAGACATTAGCGAATCAAACTGTCTTTGAACCTACTCTTGTAAGGGATGCTTGCCTTCGTCGTGCAGGCCAGGTTTGCCATACAGATCTTGATTGTTCACCAAATAAAATGCATGCGGATCAGACTGATAATTTCTCCCTGGCCTATTTTGGAAATGAAGCGGAAAAGAAATTTCACTCTGAGTATCTCGTCTGTGGTCAGGGGGATGCCAAGCCTTCTCCATTTGATACGACAAACTACAAAAACTACAACATGAATAAAAATGTTTGCTGTCGTGAAGTTGGAAGTGATCTGACAACCTACACTGCCAATATTCCTCTAAAAGTTAAGGTTGTTCGTACTGAAAACGAAGACACAAATCTTTTAAATGACTCCTATAATAAGGTTTCTTTTAACCTTAATATGACTCTTGCCCCTGGCATGAAACCGAATGATCCCAACCGTTACTCAAGACTTGCTACTGTAGAAAATCTTAAATCTCCTACACCTACCATTCCAAGTGAGAGACCTCCCCTTAGTGCTTATCAAGACCGATTGGGAATTGGCCTTGCTTTGGATCCTAAAGATAATGTTAACGTCATGACTGAAAACCAATGGAAGACTCTTAATGAAGCAAACTCAGAATCTTGCTGTGGTGGTGGATGGATTCGTAAATTTTCTGATGGCTCAAATGATTGGACGAAGAGAGACAGACTTTTTATTGATGTGAGAAACTTCGCTTGTATAAACTCTCGCTCAGTCATGATTACAACTCCATCTGATGTGGCTGGTGAATATGATTCTGCAGGAGACGCACAAACTCTCGCCAATCAAGACTATGGTGACTATTGTAAAGACTTAACCGCAACCAAAGGCAGTTGTGCTCAATATACTATTAGTGATTCATTAACTGATCCGAACCGTACGGTTGACACTATCAAGTCTTGGACAGCTGTAAATGGCACACATTTTCGCTCTAAGGGTAACCCTTTCTCGTCGATGAGCGATTACTACTTTGACCCAAAGAGTGCTGATAGTGATCCTGACACCTACGTGGATTACGCGAAAACATCGGGCAGACGAAATATCACTATAAAGATCCCAAGCTTTATTACAAGAAAAAGTTGGGATGATCCAGAAGCACTGATGACTCTAGGAGTTGGAGCAAGTGCAGGCTCCACTTTTGGCTCTGGGGCAACATGGGTAAGAATGTTTGACATGGCAGATCCGGATAATACTGGATCAGTTTGTGAGAAGAGAGATGAAACAAATAATATTACACTACCTACTCAAGATGGTGCAGGAAGCACTTACTGTAATCCTGTTTCTGGTGCAGAATGTTGCTATTATTACAAAAGAGCAACGCGAATCCTTAAAGTAGTTCCTAAATATACTGGTAGCTATGGACCAACAAGCTTTGCCGGAAAAAAATTCGCTATTCAACTTATTAACGCTCTCCCTGCTGGAGCCGCCAGCTATCCAACATTAACAAGAAAGAAGCCAGGAACGGCCTATCACTATCTCAAACGGCTTGGAAAATTTGAACTCACAGGTATTCCTCAAATCACCTACCAACCACTTACTTGTAGTGATAATTCAAAAAGAATTGTCCCTGGTCTCTTTAAGAAGACTGGTTTCCCTGATCTTAAGGAAGATGATTTCACTTTGGATACAAACTACTCTTTTGCCTATACAGATCCTGCAACATCAACGACTGATTACTACACCAACATGCATGCTGTTGATCACGAACCAGTCTTCTCTGAAAATGATTTCAAATGTTGCACACCTCTTGGTAAAACGACCACTAGCCAAACAAAGTGCTGTTCAGGATATGGCATCGCATCTGCGACAGGTACAAGTTATACTTGCTCTCTTCCAGCGGGGACGGATCTCATGGTTTACTTTAACCGCTTAGTTTCAAACGAAGGTGTAGGTAGTGATAAGCCTGGTGGCGGTCTCATTTCGACGGATTTTAATGCACAAACTGGTGAACCTCTAACATTAACAAGTGTAAATCAAAAAATTTCTGCTCTTGGTGTTGCCTACTGTGAAAACGGAAAAGTACGTCGAGGCGGTGCTTTTGGATCTTTTGGACTTGAACCTGAGGGAAATAGCACCAACCAGAATGAAAAGAATTATGGAATTGTAGACTCCCCACAAGACAATGGACAACTTTCAGTTGCCGGTGGAACAATTACTGTGGGCTACATGGCCTTTATGAATGGCTACCGCTGGAACCACCATCTATATTGTGATGATTAAAAGTAGGAATGATGAAAAAACTTGAGAAAACGCCCACTGAATCCTCTGTTGAAATGCGTGAAATGGTCATGCCTCATCATACAAACCCACAAAATACAGTCTTTGGGGGAACGGTGATGAGCTGGATTGATATCGCTGCTGCGATGGTGGCCGCACGCCATTGTGGTCGACCAGTAGTGACGGCCCATATTGATGATATTGATTTTATTGCTCCTATTAAAGTTGGCTACCACGTTCTTATTCAGGCCTCTTTAAATTTTGTCGGACGAACCTCAATGATTGTTGGAGTTAAAGTTACGTCAGAAAATCCCTACACTGGCGAGTCGAGAACAACAACAAAAGCGTATCTTACGTTTGTGGCCTTGGATGATCTTGGAAAACCTATTGAGGTTCCAACTCTCAAACCAGAAACAGAGGATGAAATAAGAAGATTCGAAAATGCTAAAAAACGAGTCGCAATGAAAAAGTCTGTTAGGCAAACACTTGAGCCCAAAAAAAATGAATAAGAGGTGTATATGAAAAAGTATTTATTTGCCCTCACACTCATTTTCTCACCCTCTATTTTTGCCCAAGAAGCAGAGGAAATAGTTGAAGCACCAATTATTAAACCTGCTCAGGGGAGTGAAGTAAAAATAAGCGAAGAAGATGGTCAGAAAATTATGGAGAAGCTTCAAAAAGGGAAGGCCTTTCAGGAAGAGCAACAAAAGTACCTAGAGGAACTAGATCAAGAATGAAGAAATAAAAAAAGCCTCCATTCGGAGGCTTTTATGTGTGTGTGCAGGAAATTAAATCTCTTTCAAAATCTTTTTTAAGAGTTAATAGAATCATTAAACCAGTCAAAAGACCGACCCGTCAAACCTAAAGCACAATATCTAGTATTTTTTATTGTCAAAATTCCGACACGGAAATAAAAATCAGAGACTTAACATTTTGCACAAACAAAAAGGCCCTCTTTCGAGGGCCTTTTGGATTATTCACCTTTCTTATGACCTTTAAGAAGTTTTTTCTTACGAGCAAGGCGTTTTAATTTAACTCCGCTCTTCTTGTTTTTTGAAGCTTTCTTAGCTGGGCGTGACTTTTTAAGTTTTTTCATAAATC